>NZ_JBNHHB010000070.1:0-26042 GCF_059091905.1 Arthrobacter sp. Dra40 | reverse complement strand
GGTTGCCTACCTCGCCTCCGATGCGGCTGCCAAGGTGACCGGACAGGCGATCGGCGTGGGCGGCGACCGCCTGCAGCTGTGGTCCCACCCGGAGGCCGTCGCCACCGAGTTCATGGACGGCGGCTGGACCTACGAGGCGCTGACCGAGCGCTTCGACGACCTGTTCGGCAGCCGGCTGCAGAGCGTGGGCGAGGAGTTCCCCGAGCTGCCGGCCGACCTGCAGCCCGAGCCGGCAGCCAAGTAGCCATGGCCATCCGCTACGAGCTGGGACTTGATGTCGCGTCGCTGACAGCGATCGACATGCACGTACACATCGAAATCGACGGCCACGGACACGTCTCGCTGCCGCAGGAGCTGATGGATGCCTCCAGCAAATACTTCAAGGCGGAGGAACGGACCCCGTCACTGGACGCCATCGCCGAAACCTACCGGGAACTGAAAATGGCGGCCGTGGTATTCACGGTGGACGCACGGACCCGACTGAAGCACGAACCGAACAGCATCGAGGACATTGCCGAGGGGGCAGCGCGGAACAACGACGTGCTGATTCCGTTCGGGTCCGTTGATCCGCTGACCGGCGCCCAGGCAATGGACCGGGCGAAATTGCTGGTCGAGGACTACGGGGTGCGCGGGTTCAAATTCCACCCCAGCCTGCAAGGCTTCAACCCGGCCGACGAACGGTATTACCCGCTGTGGGAGGCTTTGCAGGCGCTGGGCCTGCCGGCCGTCTTCCATACGGGGCAGAACGGGATGGGCGCAGGCACGCCCGGCGGCTCCGGCATCAAGCTGGGGTACTCCAACCCGCTGCTGCTGGACGAAGTTGCCGCGGACTTCCCCCAGTTCCAGATCATCATGGCGCACCCGTCGGTGCCGTGGCAGGACGAGGCCAACTCGATCGCCACGCACAAGTCGAATGTGTTCATTGACCTCTCCGGCTGGTCGCCGAAGTACTTCCCGGAGTCCCTGGTGAAGCTGTCCAATTCAGTGCTGCAGGACAAGGTGCTGTTCGGCACCGACTACCCTCTCATTACCCCGCAGAAGTGGCTGGGAGCGTTCGCTGACTTGCCGCTAAAGGACGAGGTCCGGCCGAAAATCCTCAAGGACAACGCAGTGCGCCTGCTGGGGCTGGACGGAGCGCAGCGGTGAGCGCCGTGGCCGAAGAAAAGACCGGGGCGCCAGCCTCGTTCTATCCGTCCGATCAGTATGGCTACGCCACCCTGTTGAGCGATGCCGAACAATCCGTGCTGGGGCGGCTGCGCGGCGTGCTGCAGGAACAGGTCCAGCCGCTGCTGGCCGAGTACTGGGAACAGGGCGAATTCCCGTACCAGATTGCCCAGCCGCTGTATGACCTGGATCTGATGGCGCCGGCCGAACTGACCAGGGACGGCGCAAAACCGTCCGGTCTCTATGAGGGTTTCCGCAACTTCGAGCTCGCCCGCACCGATGCCTCCATCGCTACGTTCTACAACGCCCAGTCGGGCTTGTTCCGCACGGCCGTCAACCTGGGCGGCAACGCCGAGCAGGCGGCCGAGCTGGACCCGAAGATCCGCAGCTTCGAATTCACAGGCGTTTTCGCGCTGACCGAACCCGAGCACGGATCGGACATCGCCGGCGGGCTGGAAACCAGTGCCCGCCGCGACGGAGACGAATGGATCATCGACGGGGCCAAGCGCTGGATCGGCGGCGCTGCCACGGCTGATGTGCTTGCGGTCTTCGCCCGCGACCAGGCAGACAATCAGGTCAAGTGCTTCCTGGTTCCGACGAACTCCCCCGGCGTCGAAATCTCAAAAATCCTCCGCAAAACCTCGCTGCGGATAATGCAGAACGCCGACATCGCGCTGGCAGGAGTGCGCGTTCCGGAGTCCGCGCGGCTGCAGAACGTCAACTCGTTCGCGGATGTGGCGTCGCTGCTGCGGAACATGCGCTCCGACGTCGCGTGGATTGCTGCCGGCATCCAGGCCGGCGCCTACGAAGCCGCCCTGCGCTACGTCAAGAATCGCCAGCAGTTCGGCAAGCCGCTGGCCGGCTTCCAGTTGGTCCAGGAGAAGCTGGCCACCATGCTCGGCAACCTCACGGCCTCGCTCGGCATGGCCGTGCGGCTGACCCAGCAGCAGGAGGACGGCATCTACAAGGACGAGAATTCGGCGCTGGCCAAGATGTTCTGCAGCGCCCGGATGCGGGAAACCGTCGCCCTGGCCCGCGAAGTCGTCGGTGGCAACGGCATCACGCTGGACACCGACGTCGCACGCTTCCATGCCGACGCCGAGGCCGTCTATTCCTACGAAGGCACCCACGAAATCAACGCACTGATCGTCGGCCGGGCCATCACCGGCACCGGCGCTTTCCGCTAGAACCAAACCGCAAATATCCACCAAGGAGCACCATGAGCAACACCGTTGTCAGCCTCGAGGAACTGCCCAACCTGGTCGGCAAGGATCTGGGCTACACGGACTACCGTGAAATCACGCAGTCCCAGATCAACACCTTCGCCGACGCCACCGATGACCACCAGTGGATCCACACCGACCCCGAGAAGGCCAAGGAAGGCCCGTTCGGCGCGCCGATCGCGCACGGCTTCCTGACCTTGTCGCTGATCATTCCGCTGTGGAGCGAACTGTTCGACGTGGACGGCGTCAAGACGAAGGTCAACTACGGCCTGGATCGCGTCCGCTTCACCAGTCCGGTGAAGGTGGGCTCCAAGGTCCGCCTGCATTCAGTGATTTCCGAGGTCACCGAGGTCAAGGGCGGCGTGCAGATCAAGACCAGCAACACCATCGAAATCGAAGGCGAGGAACGCCCAGCGGTCGTTGCGGAGTTCCTGGCCCGCTTCTACGCCTGATCTTTTCCGGCCCAGGCCAGCTGCCGGGGCTCTTTCAGGGGACACAAACCGGCCACAACTATTGATTTATTCAACTATTGTATCTACCTTGTACTTAGTTGTGGTGCCGGTCACAGTCAGCCCCCGGATGGCCGGGGGTGGCGGCACCATTAAACTCAAGGAGCAATATATGAAGAAGCACCTCGCCACATTGCTGGCCGGCGGCGCGATCGCCGCCATGGCTTTGACCGGCTGCGGCTCCGGCTCCCCGTCCGGATCCAGCGAAGCCCCTGCCGCCGGGACCGGCGCGGCCAGTGCCGGACTGACCAAACTGACCGTAGGCGTCCTGCCGATCGCTCCTTCGGGCGCCATGCAGTACGGCATTGATGAAGGCATTTTCGAAAAGCACGGTTTGGATCTGGAGCTGCAGACCGGTCAGGGCGGCGCCGCGATGCTGCCGGCCGTTTCCACCGGCACCATGAACTTCGCCGTGGGCAACCCGCTGTCGGTGATGACAGCAGTAGACAAGGGCCTGGACATGAAGATCGTGTCCGGCTACAGCAACTCCAAGGCTAAAGGCGAGGACATCAACGCGGTGATCGTCAAGGCCGACTCGGGGATCAAGTCCTTCGCGGACCTGGCGGGCAAGACCACTGCGGTCAACACGCTGAAGACCCAGGGCGATTTGACCATCATGGAGTCGGCGGCAATCGACGGGGGAGACCCGTCCAAACTGAAGTTCAGTGAAATGCCGTTCCCGGACATGGAAGCCCAACTGGAGCGCGGCAATGTGGACGCCATCTGGGTCCCGGAGCCGTTCCAGTCCAAGGCACTGGCCAACAAGGACTACAAGCTGCTGGGCTACCCGAACCAGAAGGCCTTGCCGGGCCTGCCGACCATGGTCACCTTCACCAGCGGCAACTACGCGCAGCAGAATCCGGACATCGTTGCCGATTTCAAGGCCGCCGTTTCGGAAACCCTGACTGCCGCAGAAGCGGATCCGGCCGGCGTGCGCGCTGTCCTGCCGAAATTCATGGGCATGCCCGAAGAAGTGGCCAAGAACCTGAAGATGGAAACGTTCGACGCGAAGGCTCCGGTGGACGTTCTCAGCAAAATGGGCGAACTGATGGTCAAGTACAAGTATGTGGACAAGCAGCCGGACGTCCCGGCCATGATCGTGCAGTAGTTTTCTCCAGCACGGGGCAGGGGCGGTTCCTGGTTTTACCGGGGCCGCCCCTGCTGCGTGTCGTGGCAATGCAGCGCCGAGGCCGGCCAATGGACTGCAACCTGCTCCAAGCATTCTTCGCGTGCGCACTGGCAGACTGACGGGTGCGGCGCAGGAAGTGGCCCGCGATTTTTCCCAGCATTTATCCCCGCTGGCGGCTCATTTCTGTGGTCCGACAAGCACTCGATGCCTAGACTCGCAAGCAGCGGGTGACATCCCGGTCTGACACGAGGGAGTGCATGATGAAGCGTCTTGTGAGCATTGTCTGTGCCGCCGCCGTGGCGGCAACTCTGGGGGCGTGCGGTGCGGGGTCGCCTTCCGGTGACTCGGCCGCAACCAACGACGGCGGTGCCTCCCCGGCACCGGGGTTGACCGCGGTGACTGTGGGTGCCATTGCGATTGGCGACGTGGCGCCCATCTACCTGGGCAAGGCCAAAGGGTTCTTCGAAGAGGAAGGCCTTGACCTGACCATCGAGAACACTACCGGCGGTGCCGTGTCCATCCCGGGTGTGGTGAGCGGCAGCTTCGACTTCGCCTTCGGTAACACCGTCTCGCTGATGGTGGCCCGCGACCAGGGGCTGGACCTGAAGTACGTGGTTAACGGAACGCGCGCCTCCAACAAGGATGACGTTGATTTTGCCGGAGTTGTGGTGGCGAAAGATTCGGATATTCGGAAGGTCACCGATTTGGAAGGCAAAACCGTTTCCTCCAACAACTTGGCCAACATCGGCGACACCACCGTCCGCACTGCTGTGGACAAAGCCGGCGGGGACGGCTCCAGCCTGAAATTTGTGGAAGTGGCCTTCCCGGACGCGCTGGCCGCGGTGGAGAACGGCCAGGTGGATGCCGCGCTGATCCTCGAGCCGTTCCTGACCCCGGCCATCAAGAGCGGGGCGCGGGTAGTGTCCTGGCCGTACCGCGAATCGCACCCGAATCTGGACATTGGCGGCTATTTCACCAGCGGGGACACGATTAAGAAGGATCCGGAACTGGTGAAGAAGTTCACCGCGGCGATGACCAAGTCGATGAATTATTCCCAAGAGAACCCGGACGAGGTCCGGAACATCATCGGCACGTACACCAAGACCGACCCGGCCCTGCTGAAAGAGATTGTGCTGCCGCGCTTCGACCCTAAGTTCGACCGCGACGCCGTCCAGACGCTCGCCGACGCCGCGCTTAAGTACGGCACCATCGACAAGCCGGCGGACCTCGACGCCCTGCTGCCGGCCGACGGCCAGTGACCCGCGCAGCGGAAGGAGCTGCTGATAACAATACGGGTGCATCGTTGACTCCTACCACTATGGACGTAGATACTGTGAGCCGGGGCACATCCGTGCATTCTGAGTGGTTGATTGGGAGAGGGAACCCGTGAAGAGAATCAGGGCAGCAGTGGCATTGGCGGCGGTGCTGGCGTTGACGGCGTGCGGCGGAGGAAGCCCATCGGGCGGAGGCGGGCAATCCGCTCCTGCCGGCGGCGGCGAAACCGCCGGCGGGCTCACCCACATCAACGTGGGCGTGATACCCATCGTCGACGTGGCGCCGATCTACCTTGGCGTGGCCGAGGGAATCTTCAAGGAGGAGGGCCTGGATGTCGAACTGACCCAGGCGCAGGGCGGCGCGGCGATCATCCCCGCAATCACCAGCGGCCAGATGGACTTCGGCTTCAGCAACGTCACCTCCCTGGTCATCGCCCGGTCGAAGGGGTTGCCGCTGCAGATTGTGGCCCCCGGGCCGTCCTCGACCGGCAATCCTGACAAGGACTTCGCCGCCGTGATGGTCAAGTCCGACAGCGACATCAAGTCGATCAAGGACCTCGCGGGCCGGAAGATCGCCGTGAACACGCTGAACAACATCAGCGACTCGACCATCCGCGAGGCCGTCAAGGAGGCCGGCGGCGACTACAAGAACATGAACTTTGTCGAGATGCCCTTCCCGGACATGCAGGCAGCACTGGAGGCAGGCAACGTCGACGCCATCGGCGCTGTCGAACCGTTCCTGACCATCGCCAAGGAGTCCGGCGCGCGGGCGATCTTCTCGAACTACGCGCACCCCATCGACAATCTGAGCGTGGCGGCGTACTTCACGTCCGATGACATTGCGGCGAAGGATCCCAAGACCACCCAGGCCTTTATTGCCGCGATGAAGAAGTCGCAGGAATTTGCCCAGGCCAACCCAGACAAGGTCCGCCAGATTTTGCCGACGTACACCAAGTTGAACCCGGCGGTGATCGAAAAACTGACTTTGCCCAAGTTCGAGCAGCAGGTCAATGCCGCTTCGATTGAGCGTATTGCCGAAATTTCACTTGAAAACGGGCTGATTGACAAGAAGCCGGACATGGCAGCCCTGATGCCGCACTAGGAGGAAACCACGTTCCGGGCGGGCTGTGGTCCAGCCCGGCGCGTGCTGTTTCGATGATGCCCCTTCCGCAGCGGCGGGAGGGGCATCATCTGCCTCTCCGGCCGCGGTCTTGGCTGCGTGGCGCAACGCTGGGCGGCTTGGGGGCCGTCCGCCGGAGCGGTTCGCGAGGCGGAACTGGCTGACCCGCGTCGGTAAAATCCACAACTATTGACATTCTCAACGATCCGGCGCTAGGTTTGAAAAGTAGCCGCTGTGATGTGCTTCACGCGGCCGTGCTGGGTTGGCCCGGACACCGGGCATGTTGAAAGGGTTTCGAACGATGCAGAATCAGGGTCTTGGTGCCTGGCTTCACAAGCGCCGCATGAAGTCTGCGGAGAAGACCGCGATTATCAGCAGCGCCGGCGAAATGACCTATGGGAAGTTCGCCGAGCGCGTGGACCGGTTGGCCAATGCCTTGGCGGACCGCGGGATCTCGAGGGGTGACCGGGTGGCCTACTTGGGAGAGAACCACCCTGCCTTCCTGGAGACCTTCTTTGCCTGCGGCACCTTGGGCGCCATTTTCGTCCCGCTGAACACCCGGCTGGCCCCGCCCGAGATCCAATTCGCCCTGCAGGATTCGGGCAGCCGCGTCCTGGTTCACGCCCGCAGCCTGGAGCCGCTGGCCGCTCGGGGCAGTGCTCTGCTGGGGCTGAGTCACCGCATTGTGGTGGAAGATTCTGCCGCCCGCACGGCGTCCGGGAGCGAAAACGGTGCCGAGGCAGGGGAGCCGGGCACCGCCGTCGAACTCCTGGAAGCTGTCATCGCTTCCGGTTCGGGGGAGCACCGTGATGTAGCAGTCTCGCTGGATGACCCGGCCATGATCCTCTACACATCCGGGACCACCGGGCGGCCCAAGGGTGCCCTGCTCACACACGGCAACATGACGTGGAACAGCATCAACGTGCTGGTGGACTTCGACATGGCCAGCACTGACGTTGCCCTGATGATCGCGCCCATGTTCCATGTGGCGTCCCTGGGCATGGGTGTGCTGCCGGCCTTGCTCAAGGGTGCCACCGTGGTGCTGGAGCCGAAGTTCGATCCGGGTCGGACGCTGATGCTGATCGAGAAGTACAAGGCCACCAACATCAGCGGCGTCCCGACCACCTATCAGCTGCTGTGCGAGCATCCCGACTGGGACAAGACCGATATCAGTTCGCTTAACAAGCTGACCTGCGGCGGGTCCGCCGTGCCCATGCGGGTGCTGGAGGCCTACGAAGCGCGCGGGCTGTCCTTCACCAACGGCTACGGCATGACGGAAACGGCGCCCGGTGCCACCACCTTGGCGGCGGAAAAGTCCCGCCCCAAGGCCGGGTCCGCCGGGCTCCCGCACTTCTTCACCGACATCCGGATCGCCGATCCGATGGGCGCCGTCCTTCCCGCGAACGAAGTCGGCGAGATCCAGGTCTCCGGCCCGAACGTCATCCGCGAGTACTGGAACCGGCCCGATGCCACGGCCGAGAGCTACGCCGACGGCGTCTGGTTAAAGTCCGGTGACATGGGCTACGTGGACGACGAAGGCTTCCTCTTCATTTCCGACCGGCTCAAGGACATGATCATCTCCGGCGGCGAGAACATCTATCCGGCTGAGGTGGAGCAGGTCATCCTGGAACTGGAGGCGGTTAGCAGTGCGGCCGTCATCGGCGTCCCGGACGAAAAATGGGGGGAAGTGCCGCGTGCGGTGGTCACCGTCCGGGAGGGCTTCTCCGTGTCCGCCGAGGAGATCCAGCAGCATCTGGACGGGCGGCTGGCCCGCTACAAAATCCCCAGGTCCGTGGTCATTGTGGACGACCTGCCGCGCACGGCCAGCGGAAAGATCCGCAAGGCCGACCTGCGCAAGGAATACTCCAACTAGGCCGGCGCCAGCTACTTCCTGGCGCCGGCGGGCTGCTGGCGGGCTTCCTGCTGGTGGGTGTCCGGCTGGTCGGAGTAGAGCCGGTCGATGAGGTCAAGGCCGCGCCGGGCCCAGGTGATCTCCTGTTCGGCGCGGGCAACCAGCCCTTCGTACGTGAAGCGCTTGAAGGCCTTCACCCGCGTCCGTTCGCTGTCCGGGGTGCCGGCCAGCCGTCGATTAAGCATTTCGCTGCTATCGTCGTCGATCTCGCGGATCCGCTGCTCCCATTGCTGGCGCAGCACGGTGTGGTGCGCGATGTGGGCACGCATCTGTTCCCGCGCAGCATCCGGCTCGGCCCATTCCAGGTAGGCCGCCTTGAGGTGGGCCGGATCCCGCACGCGGGTGTAGTCGAGCGTGGTGTTCATCCAGTCCCGGAAGGCCCGCGTGCCGGCGTCGGTGATGTGGTAGCGGCGTTTCTTGCCGCGCTGGCCCCAGATGACCTCCTCGCCGTCGAGTAGGCCTTCCTGTTCCATCCGTCGCAACTCCGGATAGATCTGGGAGTCGGGGGCATGCCATACGTGCCCGACGGAAGCCTCGAATTCCTTGTACAGGTCATACCCGGTCATCGGTTCGACGCTAAGCAGCGCCAGCAGGGCGTAGCGGAGACTCACTGATCCAACTTTCTATCACTGTGTTGCCAATCACTATATCCATCGATAGTCTGAGGGCCACACCACTATCTACATAGATAGTTGGTCAAACGGTCCACCAGCTGACCGTGCTTGGCGTGACTCCCGCTGCCGGCCGTCACTGTCGATGGCTGGCACCGGCTACTGGAAGGAACCCCTGTGACTGCTGTCCAGACCACCAGCTCCACCACCCACAAGGTCATGGGCCACCCGCTCAACGCCTGGTATGTCGCAGGCTGGGACCACGAGGTGACCCGCAAGCCGATGGCGCGCCGGATCGCCGACCGTCCGCTGGCGCTCTACCGCACGGAGGACGGGAAGGCGGTGGCGCTGGCCGACGCCTGCTGGCACCGGCTGGCCCCGCTCTCGATGGGCAAGACCATGGGCAAAGACGGTATCCAGTGCCCGTACCACGGCATCGTGTACAACTCGGCCGGCCGCTGCGTCTCCATGCCGGCGCAGGAGACGATCAACCCGTCCGCCACCGTCCCGTCATTTCCGGTGGTTGAGCGCCACCGGTACGTCTGGGTGTGGCTGGGCGACCCGACCCTTGCCGATCCTGAGCTGGTGCCTGACATGCACCAGATGGACTCGCCCGAATGGGCCGGCGACGGCGAAACCATCCACGCAGAGTGCAATTACCAGTTGGTGCTGGACAATCTCATGGACCTCACCCACGAGGAATTCGTGCATTCCTCATCGATTGGGCAGGAAGAGCTGAGCGAATCCGACTTTGTGGTCACCCGCGAAGGAAACACCGTCACCGTCACGCGCTGGATGCACAACATCGACGCCCCGCCGTTCTGGCTAAAGAATATGCGGGACAAATTTCCCGGCTTCGAGGGCAAAGTGGACCGCTGGCAGATCATCACGTTCCAGGCCCCGTCCACCATCTGCATCGACGTCGGCGTGGCCAAGGCCGGCACGGGCGCCCCGGAAGGTGACCGCAGCCAGGGCGTCAACGGCTTCGTGATGAACACAATCTCACCCGAAACCGACCGCTCCTGCCATTACTTTTGGGCCTTTATGCGCAACTACCGGCTGGACAGCCAGCTGATCACCACGCAGTTGCGCGACGGGGTGCACGGTGTCTTCGGCGAGGACGAGGCAATGCTCAAGGCCCAGCAGGAGGCCATCGACGCCAACCCGGACTACGAGTTCTACAACCTGAACATAGATGGCGGCGGTATGTGGGTGCGCCGGCTGATCGAGCGGATGCTGGTGGCGGAAGGCCGCATGGCTTCTGCTGTCCAGGCCGGCGTCTAGGAAGGGGCAGGGAACGACATGGCAGCGACAAACAACGAAGTCTGGCAGCAGGCCACGATTGCGGACGTGCAGGATGTTGCCGCCGGCATTCGGCGCATCGTGCTGCAGCCGGACCTGCCCCGGAAGGCAGAGCCGGGGTCGCATGTTGACCTGATGGTCCGGATTGACGGGGAGGATCACAAGCGCTCCTATTCGATCGTGGATTCGGACGATGACGGACGGCGGCTGGCGCTCAGCGTCCTGAGGGCCCCGTCCAGCCGTGGCGGCTCCGAATTCATGCACACGCTGCGCCCCGGCGATGCGCTGCAGGTTACCCAGCCGCTACAGAACTTCCCGCTGCGCGTGGGCGCCGAACGCTACATCCTGCTGGCTGGCGGCATCGGTGTCACCGCGATGGTCGCCATGGCCCGCGTGCTCAAAGCGGTTAAGGCCGATTACGTCATGGTGTATGCCGGCCGCAGCCGCGGTGCCATGGCGTACCTGGAAAAGCTGGAAGCCGAACATGGCAACCGGCTGGAGGTCCACGTGGACGACGAAGGCAGCGCGCTTCGGGTGGACAGCCTCGTGGCGCGCGCCGGCATGGACACCGAGCTGTACATGTGCGGGCCCATCCGCCTCATGGATGCCGTTCGGAGGGCGTGGGCCGAACGCGAACTGCCCCTGCCGAATCTGCGCTACGAAACGTTCGGCAACAGCGGCTGGTTCCACCCGGAGGAATTCGTGGTGAAGATCCCGCGGTTGGGAATCGAGGCCACGGTCGGCCAGGGCCGCTCCATGTTGGAGGCACTCGAAGACGCGGGAGCCGACCTGATGTTCGACTGCCGCAAGGGCGAATGCGGCCTATGCGAAGTGCGCGTCCTGGAACTGGATGGCGTGATCGATCATCGCGACGTCTTCTACAGCGAACGCCAACGCCACGCAGCCGCAAAGATGTGCTGCTGCGTTTCCCGGGCCGTCACCTCCGCGACCGGGGCCCACGGCGACGCCGACGCAGTCCGCGGCCCGGCCGTCGTCACCATCGAGGTCTCCTAACCGCCCCAGGTGCCTCAGGAGGCGGCGGGGCGACGGCGGCACTCACGTGAGCGCCGCCGTCGTGCTGAAGGGCTGAGCCCCGCGTCAGGAGCCGGTCGTTGCCGCCGGTTCAAGTGTCCGGTCCAGCGGATGCTCGATCTCGTCCTTGAGCATCCCGCCGAAGGCGAGCGCCAAGACCGCCAGCACCGGCAGGGCGAGGCCCACGAGCAGGAAGATCAACCAAACCGGGACCACTTCACCCACCGGCCCGGCCAGCGCCATGGATACCGGCATCAAGGCCAGCGAGACGAAGAAGTCCAGGCTCGAGATCCGGCCCAGCAGGTGCGGCGGCACCCGGCGCTGCAGCAGCGTGCCCCAGATAACCGCGCCGGCGCTGCCGGTTGCACCGACCACAAACAGTGCCGCGGCCATCGCCCAAAAGCTGCCGGTGAAGCCGATGACAGCGATCGGCAGGGCGCCCGCGCCCCAGCACAGCAACATCACCGTCAGGTAGCGCCGGGGCAGCCGCAGCGAGGCCGTGACCATGGCTCCGGCGGCACCACCGACACCAAAGATGCCGAGCAGGAAGCCGAAGGTGCGCGAGTCTCCGCCCAACTGGTCCGTCACCGCAAACGGCAGCAGCACTTCGATGGGGCCGATGAACAGGAGCACGCTGACGACGGCCCACAGCAGTGTCCAGAGCAGCCAGGAAGTTTTGACGGTGTAGGAGACGCCCTCGCGTAGATCCGCCAGAACCGAGCGGCGCGTGGCAGCGGGTTCGTCCTTGGTGCTGGCCGACGCGGTTCCTGGGCCGGGGACCTGTTCCTGGCCGAGGAAATTCAGAATGATCAGTGCGCAGAGGTGGCACAACGAGATCCAGCCCATGGCTGCACCGGGTGAGAAGGAAGCGACGACCATGCCTGCGGCCGCTGGCCCGGCGGCCTGCTGCAGCAGGGGCCGCATGGTGCCTTCCATGCCGTTGGCCGCCAGCAGGTCGTCAGCGGGCAGGATCCTGGGCAGGATCGCCGAGTAGGCAGGGAAGAAGAACGCCGCCCCCACACCCAGCAGGAAGGCCGCAGCGGCCAGGTGCCAGAGCTGCAACATTCCAGTCGAGGCCAGCAGGGTCACCCCGCCGATGGCCAGCAGGTTGGCCGCCTCCACGCTGATGATCAGCCGACGGCGCGGAAGCCGGTCGGCCGCAATGCCGCCGAGCAACACGAAGGCCAAGAGACCGATGCTCGAGCAGGTCGCGACGAGTGAGAGCTGGATGGGCCCACCGCCCAAGGCGATGACCTGGTAGACCATGGCCACCGCCCACATGCCGGTGCCGAACACCGAAATGGCCAGGGCCGCTATGAGGACCCTGTAGTTGCGGTGGGCGAACGGCCGCAGTGCGCGTGGCGGGGGCATGATGGTTCCTGGGAAGGGGCGGGAAAGCCTCAAGTATCCACCCACTGATTGGGAAATGCAAACCAGTCAACACCGCACTATCCGCTGCGGAACCCGCCTTGTTCCGCCCGCGCCGCTCTGCCCGCTCCGCAACCCTCTATATCCGTAGTGGTTTTGCGGCTAGACTCGCTGCAAGCCGGTCCCCAGGTGACCGGCACCACACGTGGAAGGACCTCAGGCTATGGCTGACCCGAAACACGCGCCCTCGGACGCTGCCCGTGCGATGCTCGACGACTTCTCGCTGGAGATGACAGGCAAGGACGTTCCTGCGCTGCAAGACGCAGCAGGCACTATCCCTCCGGGAACGCGGATCAATGTCACGTTCCTGGGGAATGAGGACCTGCCCACGCGGGTTTCCGCGGCAGCAGCAGTCAAGCGGCACGGCTTCGTGCCGGTGCCGCACATCTCCGCGCGCCGGTTGGAGTCGCAGACCGAGCTGGAAAACTTCCTGAAGGCCCTGTCCGCCGACGCGGCGCCAGAGGATGTCTTCGTGGTCGGTGGCGACCCCGCTGAGCCGATGGGGCCCTACTCCGACTCGCTTGAGGTAATCCGGAGCGGACTGCTGGCGAAGCACGGTATCCGCCATGTGGGCATCAGCGGCTACCCGGAAGGGCATCCGGACATTTCCGGCGACGTGCTGTGGAAGGCGCTGGAAGACAAGTATGCCGAGCTGCAGCGGCAGGGCCTGGAAGCAGTCATCATCACGCAGTTCGGCTTCGACGCGGATCCGGTGTTCGAGTGGTTGGCCGAAGCCCGCCGTCGTGGGATCCATGCGCCGGTGCGCATCGGTGTCCCCGGGCCGGCCGGGGTCAAGCGCTTGCTGAACTATGCCAAACGCTTTGGGGTGGCCTCCTCGGCCGGGATCGTCCACAAGTACGGTTTCTCCCTGACCAACCTGCTGGGAACCGCCGGACCGGACAAGTTCCTGGAGGAATTCGCAAGCCGTTATGATCCGTCCGTGCATGGCACGGTCAAGCTGCACTTCTACACCTTCGGCGGCATGAAAGCCACGGCCGATTGGGTCAAGGACTTCCGCGCCGGACGCTAGGCTCCAGGATTCCGGAGGCGCGCCGGGATGGTTCGGCCGGCGGGCTTCGGGACCGTTCGGACGCCCATCGGCGGATAGTTGAAACAGGGACAGCGGCCTTCATCAACCAGGCGCCGGACTAACGGCTTTCGGTCCGCGGGCGACCGTTTCTGTCCACCATCAGCACAATTTGTCCATCTTTTGGCGCCCTAAAGCCCGCTGACTAGGAGCGATGTCATCAGGGCCGCCGAAACGCGGACAGCGGGGGCTGTGTGTCGCGGCTAGAGGCTAGTGGGAGGAATGCAAGCGGGCGCTCGCCGTGGTGGCAGCGCGGCGGGGCATCGGGGCCAGCCGACGCGCCCGGGGTGGCAAGGACACCGGGGCCGAAGCCGGAGATTCTAACCGCCGGTCTGCTCGGGCTGACTAGGATCCCGGGCCGAGGCCGCGGGATTCGTGCCCGCCGGGACACCCAAAGAGGTCAGGATTCCCGGGCCGCGGCCGGGGGATTCCGTGCCCGCGCCCGGTTCCGGGCCCTGTTGCGCGCCCCTGCTCTGTGATTAGGTAAAAGGAGGGCGCACCGGCGCCTGAGGGAAGGAGCGCCATGAGCGAGCAAATCAACAATCCGGACCGCTTTGACCGAAAGGGCCGGGACGAGACCCCGGGCGAAACGTCCCGCGATGAAGAAGTGCTGGCGCCGGGTGAAATACCCCCGGACGCCAAGCAGGGACTGGCCAACGTCTACGGAGACGCCGATCGGACCTCGATTGATGACCCGGTCCGCGCGCCGGGCCCCGAGGACGCCGCGGCCATCGAGCATATGGAACAGAACTACCGCGTCGGGGAGACCGAGTCCGGCGAACGGTACGTCGAGGAGACCGCCACGCAGGAAGACGGCGCCTGACGCCACCCAGCGGCCACGAACGTCAGCGGCGGGGAAGGTACCGTGAGGTACTTTCCCCGCCGCCGCCGTCGTGCTGATGGCAGTGTGGCTCAGGCCTTCTGGCCGGAGCGCCAGCCGCCCGGGTAGTCCTGGCGGACCGCCGAGGAGTAGGGCACCGGGCTGACAATGGCACGCACGTTGAGCTGCTGGTGCGGCTCCACCGTGGTCTTGCGGCTGCCGCCGTCGGGCTCGCCCCACACCACGGTGACCTCGGTGCCTTCCGGCACGTCGGCGTCCACGGTGGCCAGCGAGAGTCCCTTCTTTTCATTGGCGGAATAGCCGGTGAACATGGACAGTCCGATCGTCTCGCCCGCGGCGTCGAGCACCGCGTCGTAGTTGGACGAGCCGTAATTGGCCAGCGGCAGGTCAAAGTACTTGTACGGTGTGCCATCGGTATCGAAGAGCGAGCCGAAGATCTTGGCCATGTCTTCGTCGTTCCACGCCAGCGTGACCTTCTTGCGCTGGGCGGCGGGGTCGATCTTCTCCAGCGCCTCGCGGCCGATGAAATCATGGTCGAACTTCACCATGTGGCCGTAGCCCAGTTCCCACGGGTTGAGGTAGTAGTCCTCAATTTTGTCCGAGACGAAGCTGCCGGCGACCGCGTTGACCGCCTCGTAGCTGTCGGCGCCGAGCCACTCCCGGTAGGGGCGCAGTTCCTCGCCGGTGTAGATGGCCGGCAGCGGGGACGGGATCCAGCCCGATTCCAGGGTGTTGGACGGGTAGGCGCGTGATCCCACGGCCAGCATGCCGAATTCCTGGCCGGCTTCAAGGATGGTGTCGCGCACCTGGTCATACGTCTCGTAGGGCCCCCAGATCTCCAACCCCGGCGCCCCGGCCATGCCGTGGCGCAAGGTCTGCACCTGGCGCCCGGAAACCTGCATCTTGTCCATGTTGAAGAACTTCAGCTGCTCCACGGGACCGCCGTTGACCTTCTCGATGATCTTCCAGGCGTTGGGGCCCTGGATCTGGAAGCGCCAGTACTTGCGCTTCACCGGCTGCCCCATCGGACGCGACGGGGAGCGGCGGTCCACCTCGATGTCCACGTCGTAGCCACCGGTTTCGCCATGGTAAATCAGCCAGTTGGCTGCGGGGGAGCGGCCCACATAGACATACTCGCCCTCAACTTCGTGGAACAGGATGCCGTCGCCGATCACGTGACCGGCCGGGGTGGTGGGAACGTACTGCTTGGCCTTGTTTACGGGGAAGTTGGCCACCGAGTTGATGGCCGTATCCGAGATCAGTTTCAGGGCGTCCTTGCCCTTGATGAACAGATTGTCCATGTGGTGCGACTGGTCGAACAGCACTGCCGTTTCACGCCAGGCGCGCTGCTCACTGCGCCAGTTGGTGAATTCGGGGGCAACGACCGGGTAGATGTAAGCGCCGATCTGCGAGTTCCGCAGCATCTCGACGGTGTTGCCGGACTGGTCCAGGACTTCCTGGAGGTTCTTGGCAGACATATGTTTGTCCTCCTCGATGACGGGTCGGAGTGTGACGCAGTGCACACCCCCAAGACACCTCGACTCTATATCTATGGAGGTAGTTATGTCGACGGTTCGTGGCGGACGGTTTTGTGCCCGGCCTTCCGCAGGCAGACATCCGGCAGCAGTTGCACCCCGGACCAGGGCGGATTGAAGCCCTGCTGTTTTTGGTTGCTTCACGTCCGCTGACGGCACAAGAGAAGTTCCTGGCCCCCGGGTTTCGGCTGCTGCTGCTTAGGTGTAGCCTCAATCTGGCCTCACTTCGATCCTTTGCTGAAAGTTGCGTCACGTCCCGATGCTGCTCCGTTTAATCCGCCATTACGGCCGCCCTTACCTTCCCTATGTTTTCGCGGTGGTTGTGCTGCAGTTGATCGCCACCATCGCTGCGCTGTACCTGCCCAGCCTGAACGCGCAGATCATCGACGAGGGTGTGGCCCGCGGCGATACCGACTACATCTGGAGCACGGGCGCCGTGATGCTGGTTGTCAGCTTCGTCCAGGTGGCCGCGGCGATTGCCGGTGTCTACTTCGGCTCCAAGGCCGCTATGGCCGTTGGCCGCGACCTGCGCCGCGGCATTTTCCACAAAGTCACCGGGTTCTCCGCCCGCGAAGTCGGACAATTCGGGGCCCCCAGCCTGATCACCCGCGGCACCAACGACGTGCAGCAAGTGCAGATGCTCGTGCTGATGGGCCTGAACTTCATGGTGATGGCGCCCATCATGTGCATCGGCGGCATTATCATGGCGCTGCGCGAGGACCTCCAGCTGTCCTGGCTGGTGTGGGCGTCGGTGCCGCTGCTGTTCGTCGTCGTCGGGTTGCTGGTCTGGAAGCTGATGCCGCTCTTCCGCACCATGCAGAAGAAGATCGACAACATTAACGGTGTGCTCCGTGAACAGATCACCGGCATCCGCGTGGTCCGGGCGTTCGTGCGCGAGCCCTACGAGGCCCAGCGCTTCGAGAAGGCCAACCGTGAACTGACCGATGTTTCGGTCTCGGTCGGCAACCTGTTTGTGCTCATGTTCCCCTCGATCGGCATGATCCTTCACCTGGCCACGGCAGCAGTGCTGTGGTTCGGCGGACTGCGCGTGGAAGCAGGCGAGATGCAGGTCGGTGCCCTGACGGCCTTCCTGCAGTACCTGCTGCAGATCCTCATGGCGGTGATGATGGGCACCTTCATGGCGATGATGATTCCGCGGGCGTCGGTCTGTGCCGACCGCATCGGCGAGGTGCTCGACGTCGAGCCCTCCGTGCATGAACCCGCAGAGCCGCAAAAAGCCCTGGTGCCCTCCGGCATGGTTGAGTTCCGCGATGTCACCTACTCCTATCCTGGCGCCGAGGAACCCGTGTTGCGCAATGTCAGCTTCACGGCCCGGCCCGGGCAGACCACGGCAATCATCGGCAGTACCGGCGCGGGCAAGACGACGCTCATCAGCATGCTCCCGCGGCTGTTCGACGCCGACAGCGGCGAGGTGTTGATCGACGGCATTCCGGTCACCCGGATGGAGCGCACCGACATCACGGACCGGGTGGCGCTGGTGCCGCAGCGGCCCTACTTGTTCTCCGGAACGGTGGCGCACAACCTGCGGTTCGGCGATCCGCACGCCACCGACGAAGAACTCTGGCAGGCGCTGCGGGTGGCCCAAGGGGAGGGCTTCATCCGGGCCAAGGACAAGGGGCTGGAGTCAGCGGTCTCGCAGGGCGGCACCAACGTTTCCGGCGGTCAGCGCCAGCGTCTGTGCATTGCGCGCGCGCTGGTGGCCAAGCCCAGGGTCTACCTGTTCGACGACTCGTTCTCCGCGCTGGACGTGGCCACCGATGCCAGGCTGCGGGCCGCGCTGAAGGGGACCACCAAGGACGCGACCGTCATCATTGTGGCCCAGCGCGTGGCCACCATTCTTGATGCGGACCAGATCCTGGTGATGGAGCACGGACAGATTGTGGCCAGCGGCAGCCACGAGCAGCTGCTGCAAAGCTCGGAGACGTATCGGGAAATCGTTGAATCCCAGACTGCGGTGGAGGAAGTGGCATGAGGCCGGACAAAGAAACCCAGTCTGAGGTTGCCACCGGAGCCGACCGGGTGGCCGACGGAGGGAACCCGGTGGTTGCCGGACCCGATCCGGTGGCGGCCGGACCGGGCCCGGTGGCTGCGCCGACGCCCGGGGCTGCAGCCGAGGCCGAAGCCGAGGTTCTGGATGAACAGTTCCAGCCGGGCGAGGCCGACAAAGACTTCATGACCGGGACCCCGGCCCGCAAGGCCCAGCACTTCTGGCCGTCTGCCAAGCGACTGTTCGGGCTGCTCAAGCCGGAGAAGGCCAGGATTTTCCTGGTCCTGGCCATGGTGCTGGTGGCCGTGGTGCTGAACGTGATTGCACCCAAGGTGCTGGGCAACGCCATGGACGTGATCTTCAACGGCGCCATCGGCATGAACCTGCCGGCCGGGGTCAGCCAGGACGAGGTCATCGCCGGACTGCGCGCCCAGGGCCAGAACCAGTTTGCGGACATGCTCAGCGGGATGGAACTCATCCCCGGCATGGGCATCGACTTCGAACTGCTGGGCAAGCTGATCCTGCTGGTGCTGGGGATGTATGTTGTTGCCTCGCTGTTCATGTGGCTGCAGGGCTGGTTGCTGAACCAGGTGGTGATGCGCGTGGTCTTCGGGCTGCGCCGCGATGTCGAGGCCAAACTGAACCGGTTGCCGCTGAACTACTTCGATACCCGCCAGCGCGGCGACATGCTCTCCCGGGTGACCAACGACGTCGACAATATCCAGCAGGCACTGCAGCAGGCCTTCGCGCAGCTGGTCATGTCTGCGCTGAGCCTGTTCGGCATCACCATCATGATGTTCATCGTCTCCTGGCAGCTGGCCCTGATCGCCCTGATTGCGCTGCCGCTGTCGGCAGTGGGCGCCGGGCTCATCGGCACCCGCAGCCAGAAACTGTTCACCGCGCAGTGGAAGAACACCGGAGCGCTCAACGGACACATTGAGGAATCGTTCAGCGGCCATGAGCTGGTGCGCGCCTTCGGCCGCGAACAGCAGTCGGTGGAGCAGTTCGACGAGAAGAACGAGGAACTCTACAACGCGTCCTTCGGCGCGCAGTTCGTCTCCGGCATGATCATGCCGGTGATGCAGTTCATCTCGTACCTGAGTTACGTGGGCATTGCCGTGGTGGGCGGCCTGCGCGTGGCTTCCGGATCCATGAGCCTGGGCGACGCCACGGCCTTCATCCAGTACTCGAGGGAATTCAACCAGCCGCTGAGCCAGATGGCCGGCATGGCCAACATGCTGCAGTCCGGCGTGGCTTCCGCCGAGCGCGTTTTCGAACTGCTCGACGCCGACGAGCAGGCACCGGACACCGCCACGGAATCGCTCCCGGCCAAGACCGATGGCCAGGTCCAGTTCCACAATGTCAGCTTCAGCTACACCCCGGACAAGCCGCTGATCGAGGACCTTTCCTTCGCCGCTCGGCCGGGCGAAACGGTGGCCATTGTGGGGCCGACGGGGGCCGGCAAGACCACTCTGGTGAACCTGGTGATGCGGTTCTACGAGCTGGATGCCGGCCGGATCACGCTGGATGGCGTGGACATCACGGCCCTCAGCCGTGCCGAACTGCGCTCCAAGGTGGGCATGGTGCTGCAGGACGCCTGGCTGTTCGGCGGCTCCATCTACGACAACATCCGCTACGGCAACCTGGACGCCACCGAGGAAGAGGTGATGGCGGCGGCCAAGGCCACCTTTGTGGACCGTTTTGTGCGGGCCCTGCCGGACGGCTACGACACAGCGATCGACGAGGATGGCAACAACGTCTCCGCCGGCGAGAAGCAGCTGATCACCATCGCGCGCGCTTTCCTGGCCAACCCGTCGCTGCTGATCCTGGATGAGGCGACCAGCTCGGTGGACACCCGCACCGAGCTGCTGGTGCAGCATGCGATGGCCGCGCTGCGCACCGACCGGACCAGCTTTGTGATCGCGCACCGGCTCTCCACCATCCGGGACGCGGACGTGATCCTGGTGATGGAGGACGGCAAGATCGTCGAGCAAGGCAACCATGCGGCGCTGCTGGCGGCAGAAGGCGCGTACTACCGGCTCTACATGTCGCAGTTCGCGGCGGCGAAGGATCCGGTGTCCTAATCCTCTGAACCGGGAACGTACGACGGCGCTGCCCGCCTCGGGCGGATCCCGCACCCCGGGAGGGCCCGCCGTCGGGCGCTTAGCGGGTGGCGCTGTGGGCGATTTGCTGCGCGGCACGGCGCAGCAGGGGAAGGTGGGTGGCCGTGGCCGTCTCCAAGGTGTCCGGGGTGGCCAGCATGTTGACGCCCACGGCGGCGATCACCGCACCGGTGCTGTCCCTGACGGGCACGGACAGGGTGCGGTGGCCCTGCTGCAGTTCGCTGTCATTGACGGCGTAACCCCGGCGCCGGACCAGCTCGATCTCCAGCCGGAAGCGTTGGGCGTTGTCGATGGTCTGTTCGGTCAGCCTGCTCAGCGGGCTGCCGTCGACGGCAGCACGGAAGTCCTCTTCGCACAGTCCGCCCATCAGCACCTTGCCCATGGAAGAGGCGTGCGCCGGAATCCGCGTACCGACGGTCAATCCGGCGCGGATCATTCCGGGCACCCGGGTGGCCGCGATGCACATGACCTCTTCGCCTGCCAGCACGCCGGCAGTGCAGGGTTCTTCGAACTCGTCTGTCAACCATTGGACTGCCTGGCGGGAGGCGAGGGCCAACGGAGAGCCGGACAGGTAGCCGTCGCCCAACTCGAGGACCTGATGCGTCAGCGAGAACCTCTCATCCCGACAGCGCAGATAGCCCAGCTGGACCAGCGTGCGCAGCACCCGTGCCGTGGCGGCTCGGTTCAGGCCGGCACGGGCAGCAATGTCGGCGGCCCTCATCTGCGGATGGCCGTCGTCGAATACGCTCAACACGGACAGTCCGCGCGCCAAGGTGCGCACGGACGGCTCGGCCTGGGCCTTGGTATCTGGCGCCCCGGAGGTGATAATCATCACTGCCGAGGATACCCGGCCGGCCAGGGAATCGTGACGGCGGTTACACCCCGCATGGTGCTAGCCGGCGTCGGGCTGGTCCTCAAGTACGCCGCGGACTGAGGACCCCGGAACCCACATCACGTCGCCGTGCTCGGCATTGGCCGCGCGGGCCATCACGAAAAGCAGGGCTGACAGCCGGTTGAGGTAGCGTCCCGTCTCGAAATTCACCACGTCGCCGTACTGGTCCAGGGCCGCCCAGACCGCGCGTTCGGCCCGGCGCACCGCCGTCCGCGCCTGGTACAGCAGCGCCGCCGCTGGGGTTCCGCCCGGCAGCAGCATGCCGCTGAGGTCGCCGGCTTCCTGCTTGAAATGCTCGATGGCGCGTTCCAGCCGCTCCGCGTGCCCGGGGATGATGCGGGCATCCACCGGGTGGTCGCTGGGATACGGCACCAGGAGGTCGGCCATCAGGTCGAACAGATCGTTCTGCACGCTGACCAGCACGGCGTTGACCTCCGCAGGCAGCCCGCCGCTTGCCATGGCCACTGCCACCGCTGCGTTGGCAGCATCCACCTCGGCGTGCCCGGCTACTCGAAGATCGTTCTTGGACACTTCGCCGTGGCTGCCGAAGACAGTGCGGCCGGTGTCTCCATAGTGGTCTATTGGGGTCCGGTCATCGCTTGTAAAGTCGCCAACTGCATTCATGCCTGCCATCATACTGACGGGACGTTTGACATCGAAGAGCCACAGGAAGCCCGGGCAGCCCAACCGGTGACAACAGTGAGGACCATGATGAGCAGCGAATACACCGGCCCCTTGCCGACGGTATCCGGGGAAGCGGATAGCGACGGACAGGGCGGCTGGAAGACCGTCGATAAGACGGTTCTCTTTGTTTCCGGCGGCATAATTGTCGCCGTATGCCTGCTGGGCGTTTTCTTCACCGAACAGGTAACCGAAGTCACAGGAGCGATTCTCGGGTGGGTGACCACCACCTTCGGCTGGATCTTCATCCTTGGAGCGACAGGCTTCGTGGCCTTCTCGCTGGTGCTGGCTTTCGGCCGGTACGGCAATATTCCGCTTTCCCGCGAGGGCGAGGCGACCGAATTCTCCACGCTGTCATGGATCGCCATGATGTTCAGCGCCGGCATGGGTATTGGCCTGATGTTCTTCGGCGTCTACGAACCCGTGACGCACCTGGCCTCGCCGCCGCCGTTTGTGGATGCGGCCCCGGGATCGCCCGAAGCCGCGAACAACGCCATGGCCTATACGCTCTTCCACTGGGGCTTGCACCCGTGGGCCATCTACTCGGTAGTTGGTCTGGCATTGGCCTATTCCACCTACCGGATGGGCCGGGGCAACCTGATGAGCTCGCCCTTCCAGGCCATTTTTGGCAAGGAACGGATTGAGAAAAAGGGCTGGGGAAAGCCCATCGACATCCTGGCGATCATCTGCACCAAATTCGGTTCAGCCACCTCGCTGGGCCTGGGAGCGCTGCAGATCGCGGCCGGCCTGGCGCTGCTGCGGACCGGAACGTTCGAGGAAACCCCGGGAGTCGCAGCGCCGATCCTGATCATTTGCGTATTGACGGTGGGCGTGGTGATTTCGGCCGCCAGCGGCATCTCCCGCGGCATCAAGTGGCTGAGCAACACCAACATGGTGCTGGCCGCCGTGCTGCTGGTCTTCGTCTTCGTGGTCGGCCCCACCGTCTTCATCCTTGACCTGGTGCCCGCCGCCATCGGAGACTACCTGACCAACCTCGTCCCCATGAGCTTCCATTCGGCCGTCTTCGGCGGCACGGAATGGCTGGCCAACTGGACCATCTTCTACTGGGCCTGGTGGATCTCCTGGACCCCCTTCGTGGGCACGTTCATCGCCAAGATCTCCCGCGGCCGGACCATTAAGGAATTCGTCCTGGGCGTGCTGCTGGTCCCCACCGCCGTGAGCGTCATCTGGTTCTCCGTCTTCGGCGGTGCCGGTATCCACCTGCAGTTGGGCGGCGAAAACATCGCCGGCGCCGGAAACGAGGCGGCTGGCTTCTTCGCCGCGCTGCAGCACTACCCGTTCTTCATCGGCGCAGCCATCGTGGTCATGGTCCTGACCGCGGTGTTCTTCGTGAGCGGTGCCGATGCCGGCGCCGTCGTGCTCGGAACGCTGTCCTCCCGTGGCCGCAAGGACCCGTGGAAGCCGCTGGTCATCATGTGGGGCGTCTTGACCGGCACCGTCGCCGCCGTGCTGTTGTTCGTGGGCGGACTGAATGCCCTGCAGACGTTTACCATTCTGGCCTCGACGCCCTTCGTGCTGATCATGGTCGGGTTGTGCATCTCGCTGTACGTGGACCTGCGCCGGGACCCACTGCGGCAGCGGCGCCCTGGCCCGGTACGCGGCGCAGTCAGTGTCCCCAGCAACGTGCCGTTCGCCGTGCCGTCGACCTCCGAGATGGACATCGTCCCGGCCGCACAGCCGGAGCGCATCGATGGTTCCGGCGCCATCGACCACCCCAAGGGCGGATTGCCCGAAGATACCGGCGACGGCAGAAAACACGGACACCACCCATAGCGGCTGCGCAGACGGCGGGACCGGCCTCATCATGCCGGTCCCGCCGCCTGGTGGTCCCGTGGTCGCCGTCGAGCGCGGATTGGATCGCCGTTTTGTGGTGACAGCTAAGTTACCTGCGGGTAACATGACGGCATGCATCTCATCTTCCGTACCCTCCTGCTGCTGTTCCAGGCCCGGCGCCGGCCTGCCGTGGGGATCTGGGATTCAGCCTCGCTGCCCCTGCGAGTGCTGCCCACCGACATCGACATCGCCATGCACGTGAACAACGGCATGTATTTCTCGTTGATGGACCTGGGGCGCTTCGACCTCATGGTGCGTGCGGGTGTCTGGGACGTCTTCCGCCGCAAGGGCTGGGCACCGGTGGTTGGCGCCGAGACCATTGCCTTCCGCAAATCGCTCACACTAGGCCAGCGGTACACCATCGAAACCCGGATTATCGGCTTCGACGACCGGGCTATTTTCTTTGAGCAGCGGATGGTGTCCGGTGACGAGATCTACGCGCGCGCCTATATCGCCACCCGACTGGTCTCGAAGCACGGACCGGTCAGCAACGAGGAGATTTTCGCTGCCGCAGGGCAGCGGCCGCCGGCGGATCTGGTGCTGCCCGGGTGGCTGCATGAGTGGCGCGAGAACAACGCTCTGCCCAGCACCCGCAGGCCCGCCCCGCACAGCTGGATCCGCTGACTCTGGTCGGTCGCAACCCGTTCCCCTACGCTAGGGGGATAGGAGGTGAGCGGCCATGATCGCAGCACCCGGAGACCGGATCGTCATCAGGGGCAAGACCGTGGAATCGTCGGACCGCCACGGCGAGGTTACGGAGGTCCGCGGCAACGACGGCGCCCCGCCCTACGTCGTCAGATTCGACGACGGGCATGAAAGTATCGTCTTCCCCGGCACCGACTGCAGCATCGAGCCTGCTGCCCGTTAAGCCGCCAGCGGCTGCCCGTCAAACCGCCAGGCGGCGGGCGCGCAGCACGCTGTCGGTCAGCGTCCCGGGCTGCCCGTCCGGGCCCGTGACCTGCCTTTCGACGGACTCCACGGTCTCCAGCACCCAGCCGGGGGAATTGAGTTTCAGCCGGGCGGCGAGTTCAGCGGCGGTGGGCAGCGGTTCCTCGGGCTCCGGATGCTCCGACCAGGGCGGAAACGATTCGTGGCCAACGACCAGCAAGCTGCCCCCGGGTGCGACGGCGCCGGCGGCAGTTGCGAGGATGGCGGTGCGGGGCAACTCAATCGGTGAGTGGAGGAACTGAGCGCAGACCAGATCGTAGCGGTCCTGCGGTTCCCAAACCACCAGGTCCTGCCGCACCCACTGGATCCGGTCGGCAACGCCGGCTTCCTCCGCGTGTTTGGCCGCCCGCTCCAGCGCGACCCTGGACACGTCGAGGCCGCTGACCCGCCATCCTTGGGTGGCGAGCCAAATGGCGTCAGCACCCTCGCCGGAACCCAGCTCCAGTGCCGTCCCCGGGCGCAAGCCAGAGACTTCCCGAACCAACATCGCATTCGGGCGGCCGCTCCACACCTGGTCCCGTTTGCCGTAGAACGATTCCCAGAACTGGTCTGGATCTTCCGTGCGGTGATGGTGGTGGTCCATGCCCCCAGACTCTACGCTCGCTTCGGCCTGCAGTGGAGGGAAGAAATAAAGCCGGGCATCGCCGTCGTTGTGCCGAATGTGTGCCCGCGGCAACTTCCGCGGGTGGTCCCGCAACGAAAGGCCCGACGCCGTGAACGTACCTTTGTCTATCCTTGACCTGGCAACCATCGGCCCCGATGAGACCGTGGGCGAAAGCCTGGCCGGCAGTGTGGCCCTGGCGCAGCGGGCGGAAGAGCTGGGCTACCGGCGGGTTTGGTATGCGGAGCACCACAACATGGCCTCCATTGCGTCCTCGGCCACCAGCGTGCTGATTGCCCACGTGGCCGCCCATACCAACACCATCCGCCTGGGCGCCGGCGGCATCATGCTTCCCAACCATGCACCACTGACCATCGCCGAGCAGTTCGGGACGTTGGAAGCACTGCACCCGGGACGGATCGATCTGGGCCTGGGCCGTGCGCCGGGCAGCGACCAGAACACGTTGCGCGCGCTGCGCCGGGATCCGATGAGCGCGGAATCCTTCCCGCAGGACGTGCTGGAGCTACAGGGCTACCTGACCGGACAGAGCCGCATCAAGGGCGTGGACGCGACGCCGGGCAAGGGCACCAACGTCCCCCTGTACATCCTGGGCTCCTCATTGTTCGGCGCCAAGCTCGCCGCGGCGCTGGGACTGCCGTACTCGTTCGCCTCGCACTTCGCACCGAACGCCCTGCAGGATGCCGTGGCCGTCTACCGCCGCGAGTTCCAGCCCTCGGAGCAGCTGGCCGAACCGTACGTGATCGCCGG
>NZ_JBNHHB010000069.1:0-26660 GCF_059091905.1 Arthrobacter sp. Dra40 | reverse complement strand
GAACCCAACACGCGTTCCAGGCGTGCGCCATAGGCCGCTAGGCGAATCCTCCAGATGTTTGCTCACAAGAGCAGATACCAGAGTACCCGAAACCGGTCCGATCTGCCGAATCGAGCAGGAGGGCAGCGAGCTCGGCACGGAGAGCCCCGGGCACAATCCGCAGGCGTCGAAACAAGCACGGCGGGGCCGGCCGGAACGAATTCCCCGCCGGTCGGGCCGATCGGCCCGTCCGCTCTGGAAGCCTGAATCCGGCAGTGGCAAAATATCGCCATAGAAGAGGTGAGGGGCTCAGGGGAAGCGTTCACCCGAGGGGAATGATGCGCCGTGGCCACCCATCCGGAGCCCGCAGAAGGCAGCGTTCCATCGGCGCGCATTGTGGACTGGCTGCTGGCCGGCGACCCGTCCATCCGGTTCCAGACCTTGCGCGATCTCTGTGATGCACCGGACTTTGAAGTGGCCAAGGCGCAGGCCCAAATCCCGGGCAATGGCTGGGGTGCGGTGCTGCTCCAGGCGCAGGATCCGGACGGCAGCTGGGACGGCGGGCTGTACAACCCGAAGTGGACGTCCACCATGTTCACCTTGCTGCTGCTGCACTGGCTCGGCCTGGCGCCGGGGCACCCGCAGGCAGTTTCCGGGTGCCTGCGGCTGCTGGACGGGGCGTCGTACTTCGACGGCGGGCTCAGCTTTGACCGGCATCCGAAGAGGGCCGAGAACTGCGTCACCGCGATGGCTGTGCTGGTCGGCTCCGAGTTGGGCCAGCGGCTCGACGGCGATTCCCGGATCGACGACGCGGTGGCCTGGCTGCTGGCCGAGGAACTCGACGACGGCGGCTGGAACTGCGAGCCGCACAGCTCGCCGGACAAGCACGGCTCCTTCCACACCACCATCAGCACGCTGGAGGGGCTGGCCGCGTACCGGCACAGCGGCGGCCCGCTCCCGGTGGCCGCCGCCGAGGCCCGCGGCCGCGAATTCCTGCTGATGCATTCGCTCTACCGCTCGCACCGCACCGGCGGCGTGGCCCACCCGACGCTGGCCCAGTTCCGGTTCCCGCCGCAGTGGCACTTCGACATCCTGCGCGGGCTGGAGTACTTCCGCGCCGAGAACTGCCCGCAGGATGAGCGGATGTCGATGGCCGTGGAGGCGATCGCCTCGCACCGGCGCAGCCCGGGCAACTGGGGCGGCTACCGGCCGTACCCGGGCCGGATGTGGTTCCGCTGGACGGCCGAGGACATCGGCCGCTGGGCAACGCTGCGCTGCGCCCGGGTGCTGCGCTGGTGGGAGTCCGCCGGCAGTGCCGCCGGGGATTTCGGGACGCCGTCCGGAGTCGGGTAGACTATTCGTCGGCCCCTCATGCGGTGTCATCCTGTGAACTCCCCCAGGACCGGAAGGTAGCAAGGGTAAGCGGGCTCTGTCAGGTGCATGAGGGGTCTTTACTTAACCCCCGCCTGCTACCTATCCCCAGCCCCAGCGCTCCGGCGTGCGCGGGCCCAGTTTCAACCGATAGGGTTTCATCGTGAGTACAGCCCTTTACCGTCGCTACCGCCCGGACACTTTCGCGGACGTTATCGGGCAGGAACACGTCACCGATCCGCTGATGGCGGCGCTGCAGAAGAACCGCGTCAACCACGCCTACCTGTTCTCCGGCCCGCGCGGCTGCGGCAAGACCACCTCCGCCCGCATCCTGGCCCGCTGCCTGAACTGCGCCGAGGGCCCCACCCCCACCCCGTGCGGGAAGTGCGACTCCTGCGTCGAACTGGGCCGCGGCGGCCCCGGCAGCCTGGACGTCATCGAGATCGACGCCGCGTCCCACGGCGGTGTGGACGACGCCCGCGACCTGCGCGAACGGGCCACCTTCGCCCCGGTGCGCGACCGCTACAAGATCTTCATCATCGACGAGGCCCACATGGTCACGTCCGCCGGTTTCAACGCGCTGCTGAAGATCGTCGAAGAGCCGCCGGAACACATCAAGTTCATCTTCGCCACCACCGAGCCGGACAAGGTCATCGGCACCATCCGCTCGCGTACCCACCACTACCCGTTCCGGCTGGTCCCGCCGGAGCCGCTGATGCAGTATCTGGAGCTGCTCTGCCGGCAGGAGAACGTGCCGGTGGCCCCGGGCGTCCTCTCGCTGGTGATCCGCGCCGGCGGCGGTTCCGTCCGCGACTCGCTGTCCGTGATGGACCAGCTGATGGCTGGCGCCGGCCCCAGCGGGCTGGACTACGAACTGGCCGTGTCCCTGCTCGGCTACACGCACGCTTCGCTGCTGGACGACGTCGTCGACGCCTTCGCGGCGGCGGACGCGTCCACGGTGTTCAGCGCCGTAGACCGCGTGGTGCAGACCGGCCACGACCCGCGCCGCTTCGTCGAGGACCTGTTGGAGCGCTTCCGCGACCTGATCATTGTGCGGGCCATGCCGGAAAGCGCCCACGCCATCCTGCGCGGCGTCCCGGAGGACCAGATCGCGCGGATGCAGACGCAGGCCAACCAGCTGGGCGCCGCCGAACTCTCCCGCGCCGCGGACATCACCAACCAGGCGCTGACCGAGATGACCGGCGCCACCTCCCCGCGCCTGCACCTGGAACTGCTCTGCGCGCGGATCCTGCTGCCTTCCGCCGACCAGGGCGAGCAGGGCGTCGCGGCCCGGGTAGACCGGATCGAGCGCCGGCTCAGCTACGGCGGAGCCCCGGTGTCCGCCCCGCTCGACCAAGGCCTGGCGCCTGCCGCCCACGCTGCCACCGAACCTCAACTCTCCGGGCCTGCTGCGGCCCGCGCAGCGCTCCGTGGCGCCAACGCCCACAAGGCACAAACTCAGGCCCCTGCCCCTGCCGAGTCGCCGCGCCAAGATGCCGAGCGCATCACTCCCCCACGGGTGAGCACTGCAGATTGGCCGCGGGAGGACCAGCAAGGGTCGCCTGCCGCCGCAACCAATGCCCGGCCCGCTGGGCAGCGTGCCCAAGAGTACGACGGCGGAGCTCCCGCCACTTCCGGGGGTACGGCACCTGTGGCCTCGGGAACCTCCGGAACCCCGAACCCAGACTCCGCGGGTGCATCCGGTGCCGCTGCGCATGCCGCCCAGGTGCCTGCTGCCCCTGCAGCTGTGGCGCGGGCAGCTGCCGGCGCCACTCCCGCCGGTTCTGCGGCGCCCGTCGAACCCGGCCCCGCCGTTCCGCAGTCCGTTTTCGGAAACCCGCAGGACGCAGGCCGGCAGGACGCTGGCGTGAAGGGAACGGCCAACGCGGCCCGTCCGCAAGAAACCGCCGCCAGTGCGGCGACTGAAACGTCGGCCGACTGGGGCGGATCCTGGGGCGCCATGCCGGAACCGGCCCCCGCACCGGAGAAGCCCACCACCCCGGCACCCGCTCAAGCGCCCGTGAGCGCCGCGGCCGCGCGGGCAGCCCAGCAGCCTGGGGTTCCGCAGGCCGCCGAGGCGCCCAACCAGCGGCAGCCGCAGGCACCGGGGCAGCCCCCGGCTCAGCAGCCCGCGCCGCAGCGTCCGGCCCAGGAAGCACCGGCCACCCAGCAGCAGCCCTCCCGTCCGGAACCTGCCGCAGCACCGTCGGCCGCCCAGCAGCAGCCGTCCCGTCCGGAACCAACCGGAGCACCGGAGCAGCCTTCGCGGCAGGACCAAACTGCCCCGCAGGCATCCGGCCAGATCGAGATGATCCGCCGTGCCTGGCCGGAGATCCTGAGCACCCTCAGCGGCATCCGCAAGGTGACCTGGATGAACGTCAGCGCCAATGCCTCGCCGCTCAGTCTCGACGGCACGGCGCTAACGCTCGGTTTCAAGAACCAGGGTTCCGCAACCAACTTCGGCAACGGCGACCACGCGGAGAACCTGCGGCAGGCCATCCAACAGGTCCTCGGCATGGACCTGCGGATCCTGACCGTGGAAGATGCTTCGGTGACAGCGGGTGAGTCCGGCCCAAAAGTACCAACTAGCCGGCAGCAGCCGGCAGACGGTGGATGGTCCGCCAACACCGCTACGGTAAGCGCGCCCGCGCCCGTCCCGGCGCCCACGGCGCACAGCACTCCGCCGGATCCTGCACCGGCCACCGCTCCGCCAGTTCCACCTGTCGGCTTCACGCCCACACCAGATTCGGCTCCGTCCGGGGCCTCGTTCGCGTCGGGCTTGTCCGCCGCCTCGAGCATGTCGTCCCCATCGGGCACGTCGGCGCCGTCGGCTGTCTCGGCACCGTCCGGCGTCTCAAGTCCATCCGCAGGATCGTGGATGACGGCTCCCTCGCCGCTGTCCGCTTCCTCGACCGGATCCGCACCATCCGCCGCATCCAGTGTTTCGGCGGTTTCCGGCCACTCCGCCCCCAGCGGGATGTCCGCGGCCTCCGGCTTTTCGGCGGCATCGGGCGCGTCGGCACCCAGCGGCATGTCCGGGACCACTGCGGTCTCGGCGCCGTCGGCCGATTCACCGAACAGCGCTGCCGGCAACGGCCAGCGGCCCCCGGCCCTGCCCGGGGAGAAGCCGGTGTTCGCCCAGCTGGCCGAGCGGATGTCCTCGGCGTCCTCCGCCGCTGGCGCCGGGACCCCTGCTGCAGTCGCGGTGGAGTCCGCCCCGGAGTCCGCGACGGGATGGGAAGCTCCCTCTCCCAACGGAGCCGCCCAGCCCAGCGTGCAGCTTCAGGGCGCACAGATTTCAGACCAGAGCGCCCCGGCGCCGTCGACCCCGGCCTCGCCCTATGACGACGTCCCCTATGCCAACGACGAACCGCCCGCCGAGGAATGGGAGACGACGCCGGACCGGCAAGTGCCCGGCCAGAAGCGCAGCCGCTACCAGCAGCTGCTGGACCAGGCGAAGGCGACGCAGGCAACGGCAAGCCCGGCAACGCCGTCCCCGTCCGGCCGTGACCTAAACTTGAAATACGTCGAGGACATCCCCAGCGACGACGACGAGTCGATCGAGGACTCCGGGCTCGTGGGCCGCGCAGCCATCGAACGGTTGCTCGGCGGACGCCTGATTGAAGAACGAAGCCACGACGGTTCCTGACCGCACGCGGAGAATGAAGGTTCAGTGTACGAAGGTGCTGTCCAGGAGTTGATCGACGAGCTCGGCCGCTTGCCTGGAATTGGCCCGAAGTCGGCGCAGCGCATCGCGTTCCATATTTTGGACGCCGATCCGGCCGACATGAAGCGGCTCGTTGATGCCGTGACCAACGTCAAGGAGCGGGTGAAGTTCTGCTCCATCTGCGGGAACGTCTCCGAACAGGACACCTGCAACATCTGCCGCGACCCACGCCGGGATCCGACGGCCATCTGCGTGGTGGAAGAGTCCAAGGACGTCATCGCCATCGAGCGGACCCGTTCCTTCAGGGGCCGCTACCATGTGCTCGGCGGCGCAATTAATCCGATCGGCGGCGTCGGCCCGGAGCAGCTTCGCATCAAAGAACTGCTGAACCGGCTTTCGGACAAGCAGATCGAAGAAATCATTATCGCCACCGATCCCAACCTGGAAGGCGAAGCCACCGCCACCTATTTGGCGCGCATGCTCAAGGCGATTGGCATCCCCGTGAGCCGGCTGGCTTCTGGGCTGCCCGTGGGCGGGGACTTGGAATACGCCGACGAAGTCACCCTAGGCCGCGCGTTCGAAGGCCGCCGCATCCTGACCTAATGCCACGGGTCGTGGCCGCCAAACCTGCACAGGCACGGTGCATCAAGGAATCTCGTTAGCCAAGAACTTGGTGACGGCCTCCGTGACGGCGGTCGGTGCATCCTGAGTCACGAGATGACCGGCACCTTGGATGACGTGCTCGGCCACGTTCTCGGCAACTGCCCACGCTGGCATCGCCGTGGCAATATTGCCGGTCTTATCTTCAGCGCCACGTACCAAGAGCAAGGGAATGGGCGTACGGTATCCGGCATCTGGGGCGACGAACTGCACGGTGGCCCTCCACACGTCGATGAACCCGCGTTTGGTGACCTGCGCGAACGCGCGTTCCGCATCGGACCTCCCGGCGTCGGTCACGGCTGACGCATTCGCCATGACCTTCGACAGAGACCGAGCCGGAACAAGCGCGAGCGCGGGGCCCGCCAGCCGCAGAAGGAACCGTTCGCTGGACGTGAGCGGCCCAGCGTTCCAGGTGGAGCCCATCACGATCAGACCCGCGTACTTGCCGGGATTCCTCCGGACGAGTTCCTGGGCGATATTGCCACCGAGCGAGTGGCCCGAGAGTACGGGGCGTTCAAGTCCCAGCTCGGCGATGAGCGCCTCCACGTCCTTAACAAACAATTCCGCGGTCAGCCCCTTCGTATTGGGCTGGGACTGCCCCTGCCCGCGAAGGTCAAGCAAGACCACCCGCTGTCTGCGCTCAGCGAGGGCGGCCGCCTGCGACTCGAACATGGCGTGATCGGCGCCGGCACCGTGAAGGAAAACCACCGCGGGTTCATTGCCGGGGACGTCCGTGTAACGAAGTGTCACTCCGGGCAGTGCGAGCCTTCCGCGCAGGGTCACCATGTGGTGAATGTAGCAAAGCCATCCGCGGCGGTTGGTCTCCAAACGGTTTCCACGCAGGCGCGAGCGCCTTTGGTCGACCACCGAAACCACATCTGCGGCCGGAAGCGGTAAGCGGCGCATCGCAGAGCGAGGAAGGAGCGAGGTGTCTAAGCCGCGTCCACTTCCGGCCGCAAGGTGAGTCGGGGCCTAGTCGGTCGGGTTTGGGGCGTGGTCGATGGGTCCGAGTTCGTAGACGGCACCGGGCTCGGGGACCCTCGGCGACCGTGTCGCACCGACGCCGGTGCCGTGCGGCACTTCGGTGAGGCACCGGCGTCGTTATGACCATGGCCAGTCACACTGACTGGCCGCATTCTCCGCCGTACCTGATGCGGCGTTAGAATTGCCAGTGCCGCGCCGTGTCCGCAGCCAGGGCCCGCGGCAGCATTCCATGAGCCCGGCCGCCGCATCGCGCGGTACGGTCCGGGCCCCAACCCAGGAGTTGTTTAGAGCCCACATGAGCCTGATAGTGCAGAAGTTTGGCGGTTCCTCAGTCTCGGACGCCGAGGGGATCAAGCGCGTGGCCCAACGCGTGGTCGATACCCAGGCCGCCGGCAACCAAGTGGTGGTCGTCGTGTCCGCCATGGGGGATACCACCGACGAACTGCTTGACCTGGCCAACCAAGTCTCCTCGGATCGCAGCGCCCGCGAAATGGACATGCTGCTCTCCGCCGGCGAACGCATCTCCATGTCCTTGCTGGCCATGGCGATTCAGGAGTTCGGCTCCAGGGCGCAGTCCTTCACCGGCAGCCAGGCCGGCATGGTCACCGATGCCATCCACGGCAAGGCGCGGATCATCGATGTCTCGCCGCACCGGGTACTGACCACCATTGAAAAGGGCGAGATCGCCATTGTGGCCGGCTTCCAGGGCATCAGCCAAGAGAGCAACGACATCACCACGCTGGGCCGCGGCGGCTCCGACACCACGGCGGTGGCGCTGGCGGCGGCGCTGGGCGCCGATGTCTGCGAGATCTACACGGATGTGGACGGCGTGTACACCGCTGATCCGCGGGTAGTGCACAGTGCCAAGAAGATCGATACCATCTCCAGCGAGGAGATGCTGGAGATGGCTGCCTCAGGCTCCAAGATCCTGCACCTGCGCTGCGTCGAGTACGCCCGCCGCTTCGGCGTGAAGCTGCATGTGCGCTCGTCCTTCAGCACCAACGAGGGAACCTGGGTGCTGCCCAGCCCCGACGACAAGATCAAGATTCAAGAGGGAGAACCCTTGGAACAGCCCATCATCTCCGGCGTTGCCCACGACCGCTCCGAAGCGAAGGTCACCATCCTGGGCGTGCCGGATATTCCCGGCAAGGCCGCGGAAATCTTCGGCATCGTGGCCGGTGCGCACTCGAACATCGACATGATCGTGCAGAACATTTCCACCCGCGGCACCGGCAAGACGGATATCTCCTTCACGCTGCCCATGGTGGAAGGCAAAGAGGCCCTTGACGCGCTCAAGGCGGCTCAGGACGTGGTGGGCTTCGAAGGCATCCTCTACAACGAGAACGTCGGCAAGCTTTCGCTGATCGGCGCCGGCATGCGCTCCAACCCGGGCGTCTCGTACAGGTTCTTCGAGGCGCTGCACAAGGCCGGCGTGAACGTAGACATGATCTCCACCTCCGAGATCCGCATCTCGATTGTCACGCACGCCGACCTGCTGGACACCGCCGTCCGCGCGGTGCACGCCGCGTTCGGCCTGGACTCCGACGAGGAAGCCACGGTGTACGGCGGCACCGGCCGCTGACCTGCGACACGACAGTTCCTAGCACAGGGGTCAAACTTTTAACCCCTGCGGCGGCCTCCCGCGAGCTAACCGCCGGGTTCACCTGGCACCCGGATCGACTGATCAGCAGGCGTCTTTCCCGGCCTCGGGAAGGGCGCCTGCTGATTTCTCGATGGGGTGGGGGTGCCGCGCGCGGGCGGCGCGGGTGCCGCGCGGGCGGCGCCAGTCCGGCGTCAGGGCTTCTGCGGCCTGCGGTACGCGTACGAGTGACCGGCTTCCCGCTCCACTTCGATCTGCGACAGTTGCTCCTCCGACGCCTTCTCGGAGGCGTCGTGCCGGTGGACAACCGGAGAATCCGAATCGATTCGGTCCGCCGGGCCCCACACCTTTGCCGCCTTCTCCGTGGCTCGCATGAAGCGGTTCATGAAACGCGAATTCCCAGCCATCTGACTCACCTCTTGCTCAGAAGAATCCGTGGCATCAGTGTAACGAGGAGCGGTACGGAATAACAGGGTCCGGGGAAAGGAACAGCGGCTTGGGCGCCCGCTGGGCAGTCGGATTCCTAGGAGCGCTTCTTGGGCACAATGTAGGTGCTGCCGTCGGCCCGGGTGACCGTTTCCCACTGCGCTGCTTCGGCCTCGCGCTGCTTGAGCAGCGCCTTGTTTTCCTCGGTCATGGGATGGTCGACGCCGCTTTTCTGCGCCGGGCCGAAGACCCAGCGGAACTTCCCGGTCGCGCGCATGAACGCGTTGACGCGGGACTTCTTCTCCGTCATGTGGGTGATCCTTCTTCCGGTGCCCGGTGGACTCCGCGGGCGTTCGTATCCATAATAGTGGACGAACAATTAGTGCACTAACTGACCGGGAGTGATGACCGTGACAGCGGGAACAACGGAAGACCTGCTGCTGGAGCACCAGCTGTGTTTCGCGCTGTCGGTGGCCTCGCGGAGCGTGGTCGCTTCCTACAAGCCCGTGCTCGAGAAGCTGGGCATCACCCATCCGCAGTACTTGGTGATGCTGGCGCTGTGGGAGCAGAGTCCGCGGATGGTCAAGGATCTGTCCGAGGCACTTCAGCAGGACCCGGCCACGCTCTCCCCCATGCTCAAGCGGCTGGAGCAGGCCGGGCTGGTGACCCGGGAACGGATGGAAGGCAACGAGCGGGCGCTGGCCGTGGGCCTGACGGGTGCCGGCGTGGCGCTGCGCGAGCAGGCACTGGCCGTGCCGGGAACCATGCTCTCGCGGCTGGGTCTGGAACGTGAGCAGCTGAGGGAATTGAACGCCGCGATGCATGCGCTGATCGCGGCTGCGCGGGAAGCCGGAGGCCAGGACCGGGCCTGAAGGCCGGAAGGGCCGGGCAGGTCCGCGCCGCGGACGGTGAAGGCGGCCGGTGGATCAATCCACCGGCCGCCTTCTTCATTCCCTCAGGTCCCGTTGCCAGAAACCAACGGGCCTACCGGTCGTTGCGCTGCTCCGGCTGCGGAGAGGCGCCACCGTCGACAACCACCGCGCTGCCCTCGGCCGCCGGCACCTGTGCCGCGGTGCCGGCGCCGGAGACATTGATGGTCACCGGCGTGGAGATGCCCTCGCTGAACTGCACCAGACCCACCCAGTTGCCGGCCTCCAGACCGGACCAGGCGGCCTGCACCGTGCTGGTCTTGCCGTTTCGCAGGTTCAGCGGATCCGGGCTGACCGCAAGGTTGCCGGCATCGCCGCTGAGCGCCACCGTGTTGATGGTTCCCTTGCTGGCCTTGCCGTCCGGGCTGGAATACAGGTGAGCGATCGCAAAGTAGGTGCCGGGCCCCGGATTATTGATCACCAGCGACTCGCTGGCCGACGCCGTGGCGGCAGAAATCACCGTGCCGGCGGGGGTGAGGACGTGCAGATCCCAATCGGATGCCGGATCCGCCGCATTCAGGGCGAACTGAGCCATCGTTGCGCCTTCCGGCACGTTCTGCGGTGCGTAGCCGGTGCTGGCGTTGGAGCCGATCACCGCGGGCTGGCCAGGAACCTTCTCCAACTGTGTGGCGTTGGACTTGGCCAGGCCCTCGACCGCCAGATCGATAGGCGAGTTGGTGCCCGAGGTGACCTTAAACGAACCGCTGCCGTCACCGGCGTCGGACGTAAAGGCCACGCTGGCCGGGGCCACGGCAGTGACCGGCCGGACGGCGATGGGCGAGGCGACCTGATGGCCGCCGCGGCCCTTTTCGCTCCAGACCAGCTTGCCCATGGCGAACTCATCCAGCGGAGCGTTCACGTTCTGGAAGGTGACCTTGAACTCGCGTTCCTGGCCGGGCTTCGTGAAGTTCAGCTTTCGGGGCGAGACCTTGACGGCCACACCGGGCAGGTCCACGTCCACGGTGTAGGAGCCGGGTTCCAGTGCGGTGAGCGTGCGTTCCACGGTGACCTCGCCGGCCAGCTTCCCGAGGGCGAAGGACGGAACGTTGAGGTCCTTGGACTGGATGGTGTCCTTTTTCTTCAGCCCCAGGTCCAGACCGGTGCCCTGGATGAAGCCCAGCCAGTCCTCGACGTCGGCGTCGTAGGCCAGGCCCGGGTCGCCCATTCGAGCGGTATCCACATGGCCGGCGCCGGTGGCGAAGCGGTCTTCGTTCACCGAGCCGTCCTCGTTCACCAGATCGCCGGCGGTGGTCATCATCGCCGACTTCACCGTGGCCGGGGACCACCGCGGGTTCTCGGCCAGCAGCAGCGCGCCGAGGCCGGCCACGTGCGGGGCCGCCATCGAGGTGCCGGACATGAAGCCGCTGGTCTCGCCACCCATCACGGGCGAGACGCCGGCCAGGACGTTCACGCCCGGGGCGGCGACGTCAGGCTTGAGCAGGTTCGAGTCCACCGCCATGGACGGACCGCGCGAGGAGAACGCGGCGACCTGCGGGACCGGGCTCTGGGCCAAGCCGGTGGTGTCCTTGTTGCGCAGCGCGGCGGTCAGCGCCGGATCGGCAGCCACCTTGTCCTTGATGGACGCGTCGGCGATGTGGACGGTGGGCACCGCGTGCAGGTCCAGATCGAGCGATCCGGGCACCACGTTGACCAACACCATGCCGACGCCGCCGGCCTGCTTCACCGCCACGGACTTGTCCGCGCGGGGGTTCACGCCGCGGTCGCAGACCACGATCTTGCCTTCAACCTTGGCCGGATCGAGCTTGCCCGGGTAGCAGAGCCTCGCCTCGTCGGCGGTGGCGCCTGCCGCGCCGGCCTCTGCGGACAGGACCAGGCTGGTCTGCGGGACCTCGCGGTTCATGATGGATGTGCCGCGGTATTTGGTGCCGTCGGAGAGTTCCACCGTGCCCTGCAGTTCGTTCGAGAACGTGCTGGCGGCAACCGTGGTCACCCACGGAGCGCTGTGGTTGACGGTGGCGGCGGCCGGGCCGGTGTTGCCGGCGGAGGCGGAAACGAAGATTCCCACCTCGGCGGCGCTCAGGAACGCCACCGACACCGGGTCCAACACCGAGTTGTTGTTCCCGGAGATGGAGTAGTTGAGCACGTCGACGCCGTCCAGGAGGGCCTGTTCGATCGCGTCCACCGCGGCGGAGCTGTAGCATCCGCCGGTGGCCTCGTCGTTGTCCTCCCAGCAGATCTTGTAGACGGACACCTTGGCGGCCGGGGCCACGCCGTTGCCGGTGCCGAAGTCGCGGCCGGCCACCGTCTGCGTCACGCCGCTGTTGCCGGCGGCGGTGGTGGCGGTGTGGGTGCCGTGGCTGGCGATGTCCAGCGGGGAGATGGACTCCTTCGGGTTCCGGTTCTGTGCCGGCACCGTCCGAAGGAAGTCGTCCGCGTAGTAGCGCGCGCTGAGCACCTTGGAGTTGCATTCGGTGCCGTCGAAGCCGGAGCCTTCCTGACCCGGCTGGCATTCGCCCAGGAACGTGCTGCCGTCTGCTTTGAGCATGGCGATCTTGCCGTCGGCGGTCAGGTACGGTTCGCCGACCTTGGCCTTACCGCGCAGCGGCTTGACCTCTTCGCCGGCCAGGAAATCGCTCTCCGGGTAGTAGCCGGTGTCGATCACGCCGACCACCGTGCCCTTGCCTGCGTTCTCCACGCCGCCGTACTGCCCGGCCCAGACGCCGTCTGGGCCGGGCAGGTCCAGGTAGTCGGTGCTGGAGTAGTCGGGGTGGTGCTGCTCGTCCGGAGCCACCGCCACGACGCCGGGATTCTTGGCCAGCTCCGCCGCCTGCAGTCCGGTCAACTCGGCCACGAAGCCGTTCACCGCCGTCGTGAAGCTCTTCTGGATTTCCACGCCCTCGGAGGCAGCGACGTCGTCCTGAGTGTTGGTCAGGTGCGTGCGGTACTTCTTGGCGTGGGCGGTGCTGTCGTTCAGCTTCTCGCCCTTAGCGGGCTTGGTGGCCCCAATGCCGGCCACACCGCCCTCATAAGTCGCCAGCGGAGCGGAATCCAGCATCACAATGTAGCGGCCGTCCTCGTAGATGGCCTGCTGTCCATCCGGGTTCGACGTGATGGTGCGCGGTAGATTGGCGGGTGCGGCCGCCGCCGGGCCGGCCAGCCCGGAGAGAATTAACGGTATCCCCAGTGCGAGTGCTGCGGCAGATCGCATTCCCTGCCGGCGCACAAAGCTGCTGCTTTGCTTGGTCATGAGAGGTATAGCCCTTCCATCCGGTGAGCCCGACCGCCTTGGTCCGACCCCAGGCGCAACCGAATGCCGTACCCCGCGCGGTAAACGGCCGCGCAGGATATTGGACGCGCCGGCGTGCGAAGCCGGCCCCCTCCCCCAACTGTGACAACAGCCACATTTGGTGCACCTGTGCAACCAAAATACCGCAACCGGCGATCTGAAAGAACTGTTTCACCTTTTTTGGGTGCGCCTTGGCCAATAGGCCTGCCGGATCTTTCCCGCAGCAGGCAGCAGTGCTATAAGCGGCCGCCCTTTTGCCGGTGCCAAACTGCCGCCGCTGCTGGGACAATGGAGCCATGGCGCAGCAGGTCCTCCTTGACCGGCCCCGGGTTCTGGAACCGGAGGTCTGGCTGCCGCGCGCCCGGGCCCACGCCGCGCGGGCCGCGCGTTTCACCGAGCCGTACCTGCAGCGCCGCTCCGCCGGGCTGAAACACCCGGTGGAAGACTTCCTGTTCACCTACTACAGCCTCAAACCGGGCCAGCTGCTGCGCTGGCATCCGGGAGCGGTCGTGGTGCTGACCGGTGCCGCAGCCCGCGAGCGGCTTGGCTGGAAGTTCTACCGTGGAGCGACTGCCGCCGAGTGCCGCTCGGCGGGTCTGGAGCACGACGGCGGTGCGGTCACCTTCGACGCGGAGGCTTTCCTTGCGGCGCGGGGAAGCGCGGTGGCGTTCTCGCGGGAGATCCTGGCCGGTGCCGCGGCGCGGCCGGCGAGGTTCGGCTGCTTCGGGCTGCACGAGTGGGCCATGGTGTACAAGTCGCGGCTCAATGGCGTCCGGCACGACTATCTGGAGCTGCGGCTCGGCGCCGAGGGAACGGATCAGGTGGTGGAGGGCAGCCGGATCAACTGCTCGCACTTTGACGCCTTCCGCTTCTATACGCCGCAAGCCGTTCCGCTGAACACGCTGCGACCCACGCGCGAGAACCAGCGGCAACTGGAACAGCCCGGCTGCCTGCACGCCAACATGGATCTGTACAAGTGGGCGTACAAGCTGTCCCCCGCGCTGCCCAGCGAGCTGGTGATGGACTGCTTCGAGCTGTCCTGGCGGATCCGCGAGCTGGACATGAGGGCCTCCCCGTACGACCTGTCCGGATGGGGCTACGAGCCGGTGCGGATCGAGACCACCGAAGGCCGGGCGCAGTATGTGGCCGCCCAGCGGGCGTTTGCCGCCGAGGCACAGGTGCTGCGCGGCAGGCTGCTGGAGGCTCTGGACCTGCTGGACCGCGGGGTCGGCGCGGGTATCGGGCACCACCTCGACGTGGCAGACGTTAGTTTCGAGAAGCACCTTGATGGGGCCGGCGACACGGGGAACATCCGAGCGGAGGATTGATCATGGCGGTCACAGCAAGACGTTCGGCCCCGCGGCGGGTCAGAGGGCTTCGGACCGCGGCGCTCATCATCGGCCTGCTCGCCGTGCCCTCGCTCTCGGCCTGCGGCCCGAGCAACGAGCCGGCCCCCTCCCCCGGGATCACGGCTCCCGCCTCCCCCGGGACAAGTTCCCCCGGAGCCCCCGGCAGCTCGAAGCCCGCCCCCTCAGAGTCCACCCCTCCGAACACCCAGGAAGGAACAGCCATGGATGCCGATCTGACCGTCGTGCTGACCTCCGCCGGGAGCGATGCCCGGGTCGAGCGCAAGCTGGTCTGCCGGGACAGTCAGCCGGCCGACGGGTCCACCGTCCGCGACGCCGAAGCTGCGTGCGCAGCGCTGACCAAGCACGGAGAGAAGGTCTTCTTCGAACTGCCCGACCGCAACCGCATCTGCACCCAGCAATACGGCGGCCCTCAGCAGGCCCGGGTCACCGGCACGATCAGCGGCCGCAAGGTGGACAAGCAATTCTCCTTGACCGACGGCTGCAAGATCTCGGAGTGGAACAGCATGCAGGCCCTGCTCGGCAGCCGCGCCGGCGAGGCCTAACCCCTCGGCAATCAACTCCAGACCCGCACGCCTCTCTCCCCTCAATCCACTATCCAGCACCTGCCCTTCTCAGCGCTGAAAAGGGCGGGTGCTGAATAGTGGGCGGGGTAGTCTCGGATCATGATGACGCAACCTTCCGGAGCTGCCGCAGCTTCAGTCGCTACTGCTGCCGATGTCCCGCCTCAAACGCCCTCCGCCCCGGGCCTGACGTTCCTGGCCAGCATTGCCATAGAGGTAGCCGAGCCGATCGAAGTCGGCGACACCGCTGAAGGCATACGGCGCATCATCCCGATCACCGGCGGCACCGTTTCCGGCCCCCAGCTCAATGGCCGGGTGCTGGCCGGCGGGGCGGACTTCCAGCTGCTGCGGTCCTCCACCATGACCGAGCTCGAAGCAAAATACGCCATCGAGACCGACTCCGGCGAACGCATTTACATCAACAACTTCGGCATCCGCACCGGTTCGCCCGAGGACATTGCCGCACTGGTACGAAACGAGCCCGTTCCGCCGGAGCGCATCTACTTCCGCTGTTCGCCCCGCGCGCTGGCCGGCGGACCGGAGTGGAGCTGGCTGTCGTCTCGGATCCTCGTCGGCAGCGGCACCAGGCTCCCCACCCAGGTCCGACTCGACGTCTGGGTGGTCGATTAGGCCGTCGACTGGCCTCTGCATGGCCGATGAGGCCCGCTGGCCAGTCAGCGGCCGCGCATGACTTCGCTCACCTTTTGGCCGAGGTCGTCACGCGCGGCGCCCACCGCCCGCCGGTCCTCGCGGATCTTCTGGATCACCATCCGGCCGAGACCGGCCAGCACGACGGCGGCCAGGATGGGCAACAGCATGGACTGCGGCTTGTCCGTCATGTCATTCATGGTACGAGTCCGGCGGAACAACGGCACGGTGTTGGCCGCTTTCGCCGTCGTCGTCCCGTAAAATCCGCGCCTCCGGATGCCGGTAGAATGGATTCCGCAAGCTCGCGGAGCGCTGGTCAGCGTGAGACGGCACCGATTGTTGGACTGATACTGCACTGGATTCCGCGCGCCTCGCTTCGTTTGAAGAGCACAATCCAAGCACAGGAGTGACCGGATGCCCCGGATCGTTGTTGATGTCATGCCCAAGCCCGAAATTCTTGATCCGCAGGGCAAAGCCATTGTCGGCGCATTGAACCGTCTGGGCCAGACCGGTTTCAGCGAAGTCCGCCAGGGCAAGCGCTTCGAATTGGTAGTCGACGGCGAGGTCACCCAGGACATCCTGGACCAGGCCCGCCACGCCGCCACCACGCTGCTCTCCAACCCGGTGATCGAGGACGTCACGCGGGTGGAGGTCATCACCGAGGCGACCATCGGGGCCGGCGAATAATGACCGAGACTCCCCTGATCGGCGACTTCTCGCCGGCGCCCGACGCCGGCCTCTCCGGTGCGCGCATCGGCGTCGTCACCTTCCCCGGCACCCTGGACGACCGCGATGCGGCCCGCGCGGTCCGGATTGCCGGCGGCACGCCGGTCAGCCTGTGGCACGGCGACCACGACCTGCAGGGCGTGGACGGCGTGATCATCCCCGGCGGCTTCTCCTACGGCGACTACCTGCGCGCCGGCGCCATCTCCCGCTTCGCGCCGCTGATGGACCAGATCAGCGAGGGCGCGAAGGCGAAGAACAATCCGCTGCCGGTGCTGGGCATCTGCAACGGCTTCCAGGTGCTGACCGAGGCGCACCTGCTGCCCGGCTCGATGATCAAGAACAACCACCTGCACTTCCTCTGCCGCGACCAACGGCTGCGGGTGGAGAACAACGCCACCGCCTGGACCAGCCAGTATGAAGCCGGCACCGAGATTGTGGTGCCGCTGAAGAACCAGGACGGCCAGTACGTCGCGGACGAAAAGACGCTGGACGAACTGGAAGCGGAGAACCGCGTGGTGTTCCGGTATGTGGACGTGAACCCGAACGGCTCGCGGCGCGACATTGCCGGCATCAGCAATGCCGCCGGCAACGTGGTGGGCCTGATGCCGCACCCCGAGCACGCCGTGGAAGCCGGCTTCGGCCCCGATTCCTCCGCTTTCGGCGACGTCGCACTGCGCGGCGGCACCGACGGCCTGGGAATTTTTACCTCAGTTTTGACGAAGATTGTTGCAGGTGCCAAGTAATGACCGAGACCAATCAGACGAGCGCTACCACCCGGCTGGAGACTCCGGCCGAGGTGCGCAACGAACACGTCCAGAGCTTCGGCCAGGCGGCCGACGCCGTCGAACGCGTCGAGGGGCGCCAGTTCAACATCGACACCGTGGAGCATGCCGCGCAGACCCCTGACACGGAATTGCCCTGGGCCGAGCTGGGCCTGAAGCGCAACGAGTTCGATGAGGTGGTCAAGGTGCTGGGCCGCCGTCCGACCGCCGCCGAGCTGGCCATGTACTCGGTGATGTGGTCCGAGCACTGCTCCTACAAGTCTTCGAAGGTCCACCTGCGCCAGTTCGGCGACAAGGTCACCGAGGACATGAAGAAGCACATGCTGGTGGGCATCGGCGAGAACGCCGGCGTGACCGACTTGGGCGACGGCTGGGCCGTGACCTTCAAGATCGAATCGCACAACTCCCCGACGATGGTGGAGCCCTACCAGGGCGCCGCGACAGGCATCGGCGGCATCGTGCGCGACATCATTTCCATGGGCGCGCGCCCTGTGGCCGTGATGGACCCGCTGCGCTTCGGCGCGATCGGCCACCCGGACACCGCCCGCGTGGTCCACGGCGCGGTCGCCGGCATCGGCGGCTACGGCAACTCGCTGGGCCTGCCCAACATCGGCGGCGAGGTGGTCTTCGACTCCGTCTACCAGGGCAACCCGCTGGTGAACGCGCTGGCCGTGGGCATCATGCGGCACGAGGACATCCGGCTGGCCAACGCCTCCGGCAAGGGCAACAAGGTGGTGCTGTTCGGTGCACGCACCGGCGGCGACGGCATCGGCGGCGCCTCCATCCTGTCCTCGGAGTCCTTCGACGACACCAAGCCCTCCAAGCGTCCCGCGGTTCAGGTCGGCGACCCGTTTGCGGAGAAGGTGCTGATCGAGTGCTGCCTGGAACTGTTCAAGGGCTCCCTCGTCGAGGGCATCCAGGACCTGGGCGCGGCCGGCATTTCCTGCGCCACCTCTGAACTTGCCTCCAACGGCGACGGCGGCATGGACGTTGAGCTGACCTCGGTGCTGCTGCGCGACCCGACCCTGACCCCGGGCGAAATCCTGATGTCCGAGTCGCAGGAACGCATGATGGCCGTCGTCTCCCCCGAGAACGTCGAAGCCTTTGAGGCAGTCATGGCCAAGTGGGCCGTGGAATACTCCTGGCTCGGCGAGGTCACCGACACCGGGCGCCTGGTGATCAAGTGGGACGGCGAAACCATCGTCGACGTCGACCCGCGCACCGTCGCCCACGAGGGTCCGGTCTACAACCGCCCCTACGCTCGTCCGGAATGGCAGGACAAGCTCCAGGCAGACAGCTTCCGAGCCTCCGCGGCCGGCGCCGACCTCCCGGCCACGACCGAGGACCTGAAGGCAGCCGTGCTGGAACTGATGGCATCGCCGAACATGTGCTCGAAGGACTGGGTGACCAACCAGTACGACCGCTACGTGGGCGGCAACACCGCCCTGGCCATGCCCGACGACGCCGGCGTGGTCCGTGTGGACGAGCAGACCGGCCTCGGCGTGGCACTGGCCACCGATGCGAACGGCCGCTACACCTACCTGGATCCCTACCAGGGCGCGCAGCTGGCCTTGGCAGAGTCGTACCGGAACGTCGCCACCACCGGTGCCGTGCCGATGGCCGTGTCCGACTGCCTGAACTTCGGCTCGCCCGAAGACTCGGATGTCATGTGGCAGCTGGCCGAAGCAATCCGCGGCCTCTCCGACGGCTGCATGGAGCTGGGCGTCCCCGTCACCGGCGGCAACGTCTCGCTCTACAACCAGACCGGCTCCACCCCGATCCACCCGACGCCGGTCGTGGCCATGCTCGGCAAGTTCGACGACGTCGCACGCCGCACGCCGTCGGGCTGGCGCGAGGACGGCCAGGCAATCTACCTGATGGGCACCACCCGCGACGAGTTGGACGGCTCCGAATGGGCCAACCTGCGCGGACACCTGGGCGGCAAGCCCCCAGCTGTGGACCTGGCGGCCGAGAAGCTGCTGGGCGAACTGCTGATCAACGCCTCCCGCGACGGCATGATCGACGCCGCGCACGACATCTCCGAAGGTGGGCTGGCCGCCGCGCTGTCCGAGATGGCCCTGCGCTTCGGCGTCGGCGCCCGGATCGGTCTGGGCGAGGTCTGCGAGCGCGACGGCGTGGACCTGTTCACGCTGCTGTTCAGCGAGTCCCAGGCACGCGCCGTCGTGTCGGTGGCCCGCAGCGAAGAGGTCCGCTTCAAGGACATGTGCGGCGCGCGGGGCTTCCCGTTCATGCGCATTGGCGTGGTGGACACCGAGAACGGCGCGCTGGACTTCCAGAGCGAATTCTCCGTGCCGCTGGCCGAGCTGAAGGAAGCTCACGAAGCAACGCTGCCGAAGTACTTCGCGTAGCTCCTCTCCGCATCGACTATTCAGCAGGCGCCCTTTTCAACCGTGAAAAGGGCGCCTGCTGACTTTTCGTTCCATCTTGGATTGCTCAGGGACGCCAGCCGCGGGACCGCAGCGCCGTCCGGATCTTCGAGACGGCTGCCCGTGCGTCCCCGTGCATGTCCTCCTTGGAGACCCGCCGTTCCAGCCACCCGATTGCGGCTGTTTGCTCCGCACGCCGAATGTCACGGGCCAACTGCTCGGACGTCCGGTGGTGGCCGCCTTCATACTCAATCGCCAGTTTGTAGTCCTTGTACTGCATGTCCGGGGAGTGCCAACTCCTTCCCCAGTCGTCGACAATCGGTTCGTTCAGGCTCGGTTCCGGCAGCCCCGCATCGACTAAGGCCAGTCGCAATCGTGTTTCCGGCGCAGAATCCGCACCTACGCGAACCAGCCGCGCCGCCTCGGCCGCCTTGGCTACGCCGCGCTTGCCCTTATGCAACCTGATGACCTCCGTCAGGTCAGCGACCGTCGCGAACGGCGCACCTCTGGCTTCAAAAGCTGCACGTGGAAAACGGACCAAGTGGTCGCCGATGACTATCAGGTCCGCGACGGGCAGCATGCTAGCGAGGTCAAGCCACGTCTTAAGTCGGGAGGTCAACGGGACGCCGTCCAGTGTGACCATCTCGTCAGGTGCAAGACTGGCCCGGTGTCCCACAACTCCCCTGCGGCGCGGCGCATTGAGGTGTCTGGGGCGCGTTACGTGGGTCGAGTCGTCGCTGTCCGCCCAGGATGGAAGCGGAAAGTTCCACAGCCTGGCCGCGGTGACATGTGATAAGACCGAGCCGTGAGTAACCATCGAGACGGCCCGAACCTGAGCCGCCAGCCCGAGGGAACGGCCGCTCGGAATCCTGATCCCGCGGCTGGGCCGCAGCGGCGAGGGGTTGTGGCCCGGGAGCGACTCTTATAAGTTGCCAGCAAAGCAAAGCCTGCTTCCAAACGACTATTCAACAGGCGGCCTTCTCGGAGCTGGAAACGCCGTCTGCTGAATAGTCGATGCTGGTGGACAGCAGGATTCTGATGGAGGACTCGGACGCCGGAGGTAGCCGATGGACGCCGAAATCTCACTGCAGGTGGATGGCCGCGCCACCACGGTCAGGCTGGACACCCGCACCACGCTGCTCGATGCCCTGCGCGACCGGCTGGGCATCTTCTCGCCGAAGAAGGGCTGCGATCACGGCCAGTGCGGTGCCTGCACGGTGCTGCTCAACGGCCGGCGGATCAACTCCTGCCTGGTCTTCGCGGTGGCCCAGGACGGCGCGAGCGTTGTCACCGCCGCGGGGCTGGCCTCCGAGGGCGAACTGCATCCGGTCCAGCAGGCGTTCCTGGACCAGGACGGCTTCCAGTGCGGCTACTGCACCCCCGGGCAGATCTGCTCCGCCGTCGGCATGCTGGACGAAGCCGCCCGCGGCGATCCCAGCTACGTCACCCCCGACCTCGCCGAAGGATCCACACCACACGGGACCCCGGAGGGCAGTGCAGATGGGCCGATGCGCGGCTCCCAGCCCGCGCAAGCCCCCGAACTGCCCGACGACGAGATCCGCGAGCGAATGAGCGGAAACCTGTGCCGCTGCGGCGCTTATGTGAATATCGTGGCCGCCATCCGCCAGGCCCTGGAGGGCAACCAGGTCGGCGGACAGACTGGCCGCCCTGCGACCGAATCGGCCATTCCGCAGCCAGCGAACAAAACGAACCAGCCCGCCAGCGGAACGGGGCAGCCCTGATGAAGCCCTTCGACTACGCCCGCGCCGCCAGCCCGCCCGAGGCGGTCGCCGCCGTCGCCGGCAATCCGGCCGCCGCCTTCCTGGCCGGCGGGACCAACCTGGTGGACCACATGAAGCTGGGAGTGGCCGCGCCCGAGCAGCTGGTGGACATCTCGCACCTGCCGCTGGACCAGATCGAAACGACCGACGACGGCGGCCTGCGCCTGGGCGCGACCGTCCCGAACAGCGACCTCGCCGCCCATCCGCTGGTCCGCCAGCAATACCCGGTGCTCTCGCAGGCGCTGCTCTCCGGGGCCTCCGGGCAGCTGCGCAATGCGGCAACCACCGGCGGCAACCTGCTCCAGCGCACCCGCTGCGTCTACTTCCAGGACGTCACCACTCCCTGTAACAAGCGCAACCCCGGCTCCGGCTGCTCCGCACTGGAGGGCTACACCCGTTACCACGCCATCCTCGGCGCCTCATTGGACTGCGTGGCCGTGCACCCCTCGGACATGGCGGTTGCGATGGCGGCGCTGAATGCCCGGGTGGAGATCTTGGGGCCCTCCGGCGACCGCACCGTGGGCCTGCACTCCTTCCACCGGCTCCCCCACGATGAGCCGCAGCGCGACACGGTGCTGGAACACGGGGAGCTGATCACCGCGGTGGTTCTGCCTCCGCTGACGGAGGGGACACGCTCGGCCTACCGGAAGGTGCGCGACCGGGCGTCCTACGCCTTCGCCCTGGTGTCCGTGGCTGCCGTGGTGCGGCTGGAAGAGCCCACTGATACGGACGACGGCGATGATCCGGCTTCCCCGCCAACGGTCGCCGAAGTGCGGCTTGCCTTGGGCGGCGTGGCACACAAACCCTGGCGGGCGACTTTCGCCGAGGAGGCATTGCGCGGCAAACCGGCCACCGAGGAGAAGTTCCGCCGGGCCATCGACGCCGAACTACGGCATGCGGTCCCGCTGCCGGACAACGCGTTCAAGGTGCCGATGGTCCGCAACACCGTGGTGTCCGTGCTGCGGGAACTGTGCGGAGTAGACCAGAGCGGCGGCCGGACGGAGACTCCGGCGACCGGCGGAGAGGACCGACCATGAGCGTGCAGCCCGCGGCCACCGGACTGGACCTGGAACGGGTCGACGGACGGGCCAAGGTCCTCGGACTGGCCCCCTATGCCTACGAGCACCCAGCGGAGAACCCCACCTACCTGCACGCCGTCCAATCCACGATTGCCCGCGGACGGATCGCCTCCATCGACACCGCCGCGGCCGGAACGATGGACGGCGTGGTGGCGGTGCTCACGCACCTGAACGCTCCGCGGCTGGCCAACGCCGAGGACAAGGAACTGGCCGTGCTGCAGTCCGACGAAGTGGGCTTCCGCGGGCAGTTCGTCGCGGCCGTGGTGGCCGATTCCCCCGAGATCGCGCGCGAAGCGGCAGCCCAGGTGCGCGTGCAGTACCACCGAGAGCCGCACCACGCGGCGCTGCGCGCGGACCACGATGACCTGTACAAGCCGGAAGTGATCAACGCCGGCCTCGAGACCGACACCCAGACGGGGGATCCGGACGCCGCCCTGGCGAGCGCCGCCGTCGTTGTTGACCGCACCTACACAACCCCGGCCGAGCACAACAATCCGATGGAACCACACACCACCGTGGCGCAGTGGGACGGCGACCGGCTGCTGGTGTTCGACTCCACGCAGGCGGTGCACAACGCGCGCAAGACCCTGGCGCCGCTCTTCGACGTGGAGGTGGAGCAAATCCGCGTGGTGGCGCCGCATGTGGGTGGCGGCTTCGGCTCCAAGGGGTTGCCGCATGCGCACGTGGTGCTGACCGCGCTGGCCGCGAAAGTCACCGGCGGCCGGCCCGTGAAGTACGCGCTGACCCGGCAACAGATGTTCTTCCTGGCCGGCTACCGCACGCCGACCATCCAGCGGCTGCAACTGGGCGCCAGTCCGGACGGCCGGATTTCCGTGCTGACGCACGACGTGGTGGAGCAGACGTCCGCGATCAAGGAATTCGCCGAGCAGACCGCGGGGATATCGCGGATGATGTACGCCGCCGACCACCGGCGCACCACCCACCGGCTGGCGTCGCTGGATGTTCCGATACCGTCCTGGATGCGGGCGCCGGGTGAGTGCCCGGGCTCGTTCGGCCTGGAAGTGGCCATGGACGAACTGGCGGAGGCCTGCGGGATCGACCCGATCGAACTGCGCGTGCGGAACGAGCCGGCCATCGATCCGGAAACCGGCAAGCCGTTCGCCAGCAGGCACCTCCTGGCCTGCCTGCGCGAGGGCGCCCGCCGGTTCGGCTGGGAGCGGCGCAACCCGCAACCGGGGACCACTCCGGTAGATGGCTGGCGGACCGGGATCGGCGTTGCTGCCTCCACCTACCCGGCGCGGCGGCAGCCGGCGAACACCGCCCGGATCCGCTTCACCGCCGACGGGTTCTACGAGGTGCAGATAGGTGCCGTGGACCTAGGCACCGGTGCCTGGACGGCGCTGACCCAAATTGCTGCCGAGGCGCTGGAGTGCGGCCCGGAACAGGTCCGGCTGCAGATCGGCGACACGGACCTGCCGGTGGCCACCGTTGCCGGCGGCTCCTCCGGAACGGCCAGCTGGGGCTCGGCGATCATCGGCGCGGCCCAAATGTTCCGCAAGGAGCACGGCGCATTTCCCTCGGCGGAGGACACATCGGAGGGCGACGGCGAAAAGAACCCGGCCAGCCGAAACTACGCGCTGCATTCCTTCGGCGCCCAGTTCGCCGAGGTCCAGGTGAACGCGGACACCGGCGAGATCCGGGTGTCGCGGATGCTGGGGGTCTATTCCGCCGGCCGGATCATCAATCCGCGCACCGCCCGGTCACAGTTTCTGGGCGGCATGACCATGGGCATCGGCATGGCGCTGCACGAGCAAAGCCTGATGGACGAGCGGTTCGGGATGATCGTGAATCACGACTTCGCCGAGTACCACGTTCCGGCCAATGCAGACATCCGGCAGCTGGAGGCCTTCTGGCTGGAGGAAGTCGACGAGCACGCCGGACCGCTCGGGGCACGAGGGATCGGGGAGATCGGCATCGTCGGGGCGGCAGCGGCAGTGGCCAATGCGGCCTACAACGCCACCGGCATCCGCGTCCGGGACCTGCCCCTGACCGCGGACAAGTTCCTGGTCTGAAAGGTGTCCTGAGCCCGGGAAGGATGAGATGATCCCACCAACGACGACGGCGCGGCGCACCTTCCGGTGCACCGCGCCGTTCGTTTGTACGTCGCGTTCGGCCTCTAAGCGTCAGGCGCCAGGCCGCAGACGCTCCACGTCTGCCAGTCGCGGATACGCGGCCTGGGTTCCCTTCTTCATGGCAGCTAGAGCAGCAGCGACCGAAGCGAACGCCGCCGCCTCGGCCAGGGTCTCCCCTGCGGCAAGCCGTGCCGCGAGGGCCCCGGTGAAGGCGTCGCCGGCGCCGGTGGTGTCCACGGCGTCAACCTTGGTGGGGGCGATCCGGGTGATCTGGCGCCCCTCCTCGGCGTGCGAATCCAGCACGATGGAGCCGTTGGCGCCCAGGGTGACCACGGCGCGGTCCAGCCCCTGAGCCGCAAACTTCAAGCGCACCTGCTCCCAGTCGGCAACGGCCGCGTTGGCGCCGGGCATTTCGGCGCCGCCGAGGAACTGCGAAGCCTCGTGCGCGTTGACCAGCAGGACGTCGCTGAGTTCAGCCAGGCTTTGCGGCACGGGCGCGTAAGGCGAGAGGTTGAGCAGCACTGTTGCTCCGGCGTCGTGCCCCGATCTTGCTGCCGCCTCCACTGCGTCCAGGCAGACCTCGAGGCAGAGGCAAACCACGGCCGCGCCATCGAAAACGTCCCCGGCTGCGACTACGTCATCCGGAACTACGGTGCCGTTAGCGCCAGGGGAAATGACGATGCTGTTCTCCCCCGCGGCGTCAACGGTAATGACGGCGACGCCGGTCTCGACGTCGGACGCGCGGCGCACGCGGGAAACGTCCACGCCACCCCCTGCAACGGAGGCCAGCAGCATGTCCCCGTTGGAGTCCTCGCCCACGGCGCCGATCAGGGCGACGTTGCCGCCCAGCCGGCCAGCGGCCACGGCTTGGTTGGCGCTCTTGCCGCCCGGGTTCACGGCGAAGCCTTCGCCGCGAAGGGTTTCGCCGGGGTTGGGTAGCCGCTCGGTGTAGATGGTCAGGTCCGCATTCAGTGAACCAACGACGACGATGCGTCCGGCCTGCGGACTCATTGTTCCACCTCGGCATCGACGGGCTTGGGGATCAGCAGCGAGGCGGCGAAGGCCGCGACCGTGATGACCAGGCCGACCACCACCGCCGTGAGGTAAGAGGCGCGGTCGCCCAGCGCCGAGGTGCCCACGAGCACCGCCGGCAGCACCAGGAAACTCAGCCCGGCGCCGAGGTTGAAGGCTCCGGCGTTCATGCCCGGTAGGAAGCCGGGGTTGCCCGGGGGCGAGAGCACCACGCCGAGCCCGTTGAGCATAATGTTCGCGGTGCCGGCGTACATGATGCCGAGCAGCGCAGTGGCGGCGACCATCAGCGGCAGGCTGTTCAGGCCGAACAGCACAATGATCACCAGGGAGACGATGCTGCCGATCATGCCGATGCGCAGCACATTGGTGTAGCCCAGTACCGGGGCGAGCCGTCCGCTGATTGGGCCGAAGACCCAGCCCAGCAGCGCGTAGGGGGTCAGGATGAGCAGCGCCGTTTCGGTGGGGCCGATGCCGAAGCCCGGTGCGGCGGCCTGTACGTAGCCGGGGACAATCCCGTTGATGACGGCGAAGATGCCGGTCATGGTCAGGACCGTGGTCAGCAGCGGCGCCCACGTGGAGCGCTGGCGCAGATGGACAATCTCGACCATCGGCTGCTTCGCGCGCTTCTCGGTGGCCCAGAAGGCGGCGAACGCGGCGGCGGCCACGGCGATCAGCACCAGCGAGAGGACCAGCGTCCCCCTGGAGAACACACCGACCAGCTTGGCGGCCTCGTTCAGCGCGGTGAGCAGGGCACCGACTGCGACAACAATAAAGACGACGCCGGTCCAGTCCATCCGCGTCCCGGCCTGCGGTTTGCTCTCGGGCGTCAGGACGGCGACGAGAACCGCGGCGACCACGGCGAGGACCACCATGAACCAGAAGATGCTGCGGAAGCCGTAGTGCTCGGCCATGTAGCCGCCGAGGAAGGAATCGACGCCGGCCACGCCGCCGTTGACCGCGAGGATGACGCCCATCAGCGTGCCGTAAGTGCGCAGGTTGGGCACGGCGGTGCGCAGCATGATCAGGCACAGCGGCACGGTGGGACCGCTGGCGCCCTGGATGATACGGCCCACGAAGAGCCACGTAACGTCCGGGGCCAGCGCGGCGATCACGGAGCCGGCGGCCGTCAGCAGCATCATCCCGACGAGGATCCGCTTGCGGCCGACAATATCGCTCAGCCGGGGCAGGAACAGGGAGAACAGCGCGGCGGTGGTGAAGAACCACGTCTGGGACAGGCCGATGGAGGCCTGGTCGGTCTGCAGTTCCTCCCCCATGGTGACCAGGGCGGGGCTGAGCATGGAGGCATTGAGCTGGAAGGCCACGCAGGCCGTCAGCAGGG
>NZ_JBNHHB010000068.1:0-26796 GCF_059091905.1 Arthrobacter sp. Dra40 | reverse complement strand
CCTGGTTCCCGCGACTGCCCCGCCTGGACGCGGAGACCGCCGTCCAGACCGTCTGATCCAACCTGCTTCAACCGCTCACGACGGCGGTGCCCACCCCTATGGGGCTTGCGAGCCTTGAGGGGTCGGGCACCGCCGTCGAGCATTTAAGCTAAGCGCCGAGCCGCCCCGGCCGCCGGCGGGCAGGCAAAGGCACCGGACACCGCCGTCGAGCAGTTAAGGCCGCCGCCGGCCGCCGGCGGGCAGGCAAAGCTACCAGACACCGCCGTCGGGCATTTAGATTAAGCGCCGAGCAGCCCCGGCCGCCGGCGGGCAGGCAAAGCCACCGGGCATGGCCACCGGCACGGCGGCGCAGCCAAGGAAGGCTGCCGCGAAGGTCAGAAACGCGTCAGGACCGCGCGGCGCCGCCCTGCCAGAGGGCGTCGAACGGGGCATGGGAGGAAACCCGGGCTTTGATGCCCTTCGTGACGAAGTCCTTGGCGGTTTTGGCAGCTTCCAGCGGGGTCGAGCCCTTGGCCAGTTCGGCCGTCACCGCGGCCGCCAGGGAGCAACCGGCACCGGACACGGCCACTTCGCCCACCTTTGGCGCCGACAGCACTTCGAGGGTGTCGCCGTCATAGAAGACGTCCACAGCGTCCGGGCCTGCCAGGCGTACCCCGCCCTTGGCCAGCACCACGGCGCCGGAAGCCTCGTGAATGAGTTTCGCGGCCTGCTTCAGGTCCTCGACATCGTTGATCGTGATGCCGGAGAGCGATTCGGCTTCGAAGTGGTTGGGCGTGACAAACGTGGCCAGCGGCAGCACCTGGGCCTTGAGCGCTTGGTCCGTGTCCAGCGCGTGGCCGGGTTCCTGCCCCTTGCAGATGAGCACCGGGTCCAGCACGATGTGGTCCCACTCCTGGTTCTTCAGTGCCGCCGCGACGGTGTCGATGGTGGCCGGCGAGCCGAGCATGCCCAGCTTGACGGTCTTCAGCGAGCCTTCATAACAGGTTTGGATGGCCTCCAGCTGGTCGGCGATGACGCCGGCGTCCACCGGAACGAAGCGGTGGTTCCAGTTGTCCTTCGGATTGAAGGACACAATGCAGGTCAGGGCGGTGATGCCGTACGTGCCCAGTGCCTGGAAGGTCTTCAGGTCGGCTTGCGCGCCCGCGCCGCCCGTTGCTTCGGAGCCGGCGATGGTCAGCGTGATGGCGGGCCGGTTGGTTTCGGTGGTGGAAACAGACATGCGCCCATTTTCCACCGACACACCTCCTGATCCTAATAACGACGGCGGTGCGTCTCCTCCGCGCGCCGGCTTGCTCCGCCCGCAGGCTCGCTTGGCGCAGACTCCCTCCGCCCGCAGGCTCGCTTGGCGCAGACTCCCTCCGCCCGCAGGCTCGCCTCGCGGCGTCCTCCGGAGGGCCGCGGCTGCTCGTGGACACGGTACGTCAATGGAGGTCCATCATTCCCCATACGCTGAGCCGGCCGAGCGCTGCCGCCAGCCCGATCAGTACCGCCAGTTCCAGCGTGCCGAGCGGGTCGCCGCTGGAGAGCGAGACCAGGATCAGGAACGAGGCCGTGGTCATGACCGCAAAGAACGCCAGCACGTGCAGCCACTGGTTGGCCACCGGCCGGAGCAGCAGACCCAGCACAAAGGCAAGGGGGGCCCCGATGACCAGCCCGACGCCGCCGGCGTAAAGTCCGACGACCAGCGCCAGAACTGCCGCCGACGCAAACTGGTGCCAGTTGAGCGGGCCGCCGACCAAGGTGAGCAGCAGGGCGCCCGATGCGAACACAGAAATGGCCACGAGGAACCCAACGACGAACGCCCCGAACCCGAACGTCACCCGGTGGCGCGGGTTGTACTCTTCGAAGTCCTCAGGTTCGGGCTGGCTCATACAGCCAGAATAGGGCGGCAGTCGCGCGCCACGGGCAGCCGGCGTGCGGTCCCGGCGCCGGAGCGGGGCCGGGGGCAACCGTTGCCTGATTCGCGGAAGCTGCGGCCGTGGAACAACACCGCCCGCCGCGTGGGAGAATGGATGGCGGTCCGGGTGGCAGACGGGCCCACTAGTGCTAATACAGCGGACGTTTCCAAGGCACCACACGGTGCCATGCGTTGCGCGAACCACTACGACAAGGGTGAACACCACTGATGACTGAACTGCAATCCCGGACGCCTGCCCGCTACGCCTCGATCGGCAGCCCTTACTTCGGCATCATGCTCGCCGTGATGGCGGTGGTCCTGATCCTGTCCAACATCGGCGCCTCCAAGGGCGTGGTGCTGGGGCCGATCATCACCGATGGCGGGTTTTTCCTGTTTCCGCTGGCCTACATTCTGGGCGATGTGATCAGCGAAGTCTATGGATTCAAGGTGGCTCGCAAGGCCATCTTTACTACCTTCGCGCTGTCGGTCTTCGCCTCGCTCTGCTACTGGGTGATCATTGCCCTGCCTGGCTTCGACGACGACTTCGGGCAGATGAAACAACAGTCCCTTGAAGGCGCACTGGGCCCGGTGCCGCTGATCGTGCTGGCCAGCCTGCTGGGTTTCCTGGTGGGCCAGACGCTCAACTCGTGGGTGCTGGTGCGCATGAAGGAACGTTTTGGGGAGCGCCGGCTGTGGGCGCGGCTGATGGGCTCGACCGGCGTCGGCGAATTCGCGGACACCTTGATTTTCTGCTCCATCGCCGCCTCGGTGATCGGCATCGGCGACGCCCCCACGTTCATCAATTACGTGGCCGTCGGTTTCATCTACAAGACGTTGGTGGAGTTCCTCTTCGTGCCCGTGACAACCGCGGTCATCGGCTGGGTGAAGAAGAACGAACCGTCCTACAGGGTGCTGGCGCCGAACTCTTCCACAGCCTGATCGTCGGCCAGGATCTGGACCTTTTCGGTGAGCTCCGACGGAGACAGGTTTGCTGCCCCGCTGATCTCGGCCGGAGCTGCTCCGGCCTTCATGGCTTCGCCGATGGCGGAGGCCAGGATTGTTTCCGCCTTGTCCATCTCGCCCTGGAGTGTTTCCACAGCTGCCGATGCGGTCCAGACTTGCTTCAGGTGCTCATCCATCGCTCTATTCCTATCTCGCCGAGGGACGTTTTGGCGGCCCTGGGCGTGTCAGCATCGATGATGCGTAGCTCCCCAGGTCCTGTCTGCATCGGTGATGCAGAGTCCGGAGCCCGGGAAGCCCCAGCTTACAATGTAAGGTCCCACGAATCGAGCCCGGAGGCCTTATGCCGGCGACTTTTCTTCCCACAACTTTTCCTGACGTCGCCAACGGCGGCAAAACCGCGGGTAACCGGGGCAAATCACGCACTTCCCGTACGGGATTCGCCCACGAATAAGGCGGTCATGTGGGCGGCACCGGAGGACAGTCTGAATGCCGGAGCGTAGGGTGGTGCGCAAACGCAGGAGGGAGGAGCGGGCAATGGTGGAACCTGGAACATCTTCGGCGGACGACGAAGACCAGGCCGGTGCCGATAGGCAGCGTCTGGACCGACAGCGGATTCTCGAGGCGGGCGCAGCGTTCATAGAGAAGCATGGGGTCCGCCAACTGAGTATGCGGCGCCTCGGCGCGGAGTTGGATGTCGAAGCCATGTCGCTGTACCGCTACGTACCGTCGCGGGAGAATCTGCTCGACGGCATCGTGGACATAGTGATTGATGAGTTGTACGGCGACCCCGAAGTGTACGTCGAGCCGCGCCACGGGTGGCAAGACTATATGCTGCGGCTGGCCCACGGACTGCGTCGACTGGCGGTTAAGCATCCGCAGGTATTCCCGTTGATTGCCACACGACCCACTCAAGCCCCATGGGTGCAGCCGCCCTTGCGGAGCCTGCGCTGGGTGGAGTCGTTCCTGAAGGCGATGACGGACGCCGGGTTCAGTAACGAGAAAGCAGTGGAGGCCTACCGGGCTTTCAGCAGCTTCCTGATCGGCCACTTGCTGCTGGAAGTAGCTGCGCGCGGCGCTGATGTTGGTCCGCTCGAGGACACTAACCCGCGGCCGTCCCGGCAAGCCGACCTGACTGAGTATCCGCTGTTGCAGGAACTGCAGGACCTATTGTCGGAGGACCGTTCGAAGCAGGAATTCGAAGCGGCGCTGGACGGGCTGCTGGACCGCTTGGAGGGCCAGTTGACGTGATCCCGCTTGGTCTGGGGACGCTGGCAACGAAGGGCCGGAGCGGCAGTGCCGCGCCAGGTCCGAGCCACTCATGAAGCAAGCCGGGTCCATGCCGTAAACGAAGCGATTTACCTCCGCCACTTTGCAGATCGATGCTAAGCATGCTTTGCTTACATCGTAAGCATGATTATCGTTCAGCACGGCGCCGCCGGGGCTGAAGTCCCCATCACCGGGGCCGGGCAGCATGTGCCGGCGTCTCCGGCAGGGGACGCTAAGTGAGGAGAGGCATGCAGGTAATACGCGACAACTACGACGCATCGCGCTTCGACGCCTACGTTGATGGAGAAGTAGCGGCGTCGCTGCAGTACAAAATCCAAGACGGTGAAATCTGGCTCCTCAAGATCGAAGAAGACCGTTGGCACCGTGGACTTGGGCTGGCCGATAAATTGGTACGCCGGGCATTGGTGGAAGCACACCGGCGCCGCCTGCGGGTGCTGCCCTTCTGCCAGGAAGCCCGCCAGCAGGTCTTCAATCATCCAGTATTCCTCCGGCTGGTGCCCCAGGATCAGCGTCAGCGGTTCCACAAGTCTTGGGCGCTGGAGAGCAAGTCCGGGGCGCGGCGCCGGCGCGTGGCGACGGGCGCAGTGCGAAAACCGGCAGAGGCCAAGGCGGCGGCCCGATGAGTGGCAAACTCGGGGTGACGGTCCGGGTCGACTTGGAATGCTCTGCGGCGCACATCGAAGTACGCGGCCTCGTCGACGAGCGGAACGTACTGGCGCTGTACTCCTTGGCCAAGCGGGCGAACGCGCTGGCCGCGGGACTGCAGATAACCCTTGACCTGCAGAATGCCTTCGTGGATGCCGCCGTTTTGGCGCACCTGCAGGAATGCGTCCAGACAGGCGCACTGCCCTCCCATGCCGATCCGGCGCAGTCCGAGTGCCGGCTGGAGATCCTGGCGCCGACCACGGAGCTGTCAGACGTCGCCCTGGCTGCCTGATTCCTCCCTCGCTTCACAGACGCGCAAGGCCGCCGTCGTTCTCAAGGACGACGGCGGCCTTCCGCATCTAACGACGACGCCGCCGTTTCCGCCAGGAGCAAGCACAGTGGCGCCGCGGCCCGGCTCAGGCGTAGTAGCGGCCCAGTACCTCGGCCTTGAAGTCGAAGAACGAGCCGTCGTCGATCGCCAGCCGTGCGTCGTCAACGAGTTTCACGGTGAAGCGCTCGTTGTGGATGGAGATCAGTGTGTGGCTGACCATCTCGTTCGCCTTGTGCAGGTGGTGGATGTAGGCGCGGGTGTAGTTGGCGCAGGTGTAGCAGTCGCAGCCGTCCACTAAGGGCGTGAAGTCCAGTTTGAACCGGCGGTTGGACAGATTCTTGCGGCCGTCCGGGGTGTAGAACGCCGAGTTCCGGGCCACCCGTGTGGGGGAGACGCAGTCGAAGGTGTCTGCGCCGTTCTCGATGGCCGTGAAGATGTCATCGGGTTCAGAGATGCCCAGCAGGTGGCGGGGCTTGTCTTCCGACAGCTCCTCGGTGCACCAGCGCACGATCGTGCCCAGGTTCTCCTTCTCCAGCGCGCCGCCGATGCCGAAACCGTCGAAGTTCATCGATCCAAGATCCCGGCAGGCCTTGCGCCTCAAATCCTCGTACTGGGCGCCCTGAATGACGCCGAAGAGTGCTTGGTAGGGCCGGTGCGACCGCTCCTCGGTGAGGCGCTCGTGCTCGGTTACGCACCGCTCGGCCCACCGCCGGGTGCGTTCCAGTGACTCCTCCTGGTAGCCGCGCGAGTTCATCAAGGTGGTGAGCTCGTCGAAGGCAAACATGATGTCGGCGCCCAACTGGTGCTGCACCTGCATCGAGATTTCCGGCGTGAACCGGTGCTTGTCACCGTTAAGGTGCGACTTGAACCAGACGCCGTCGTCGTCCACATGGGCCAGGCGTTCCTTGCCCGGTGCCACCTGGTCGTCGGAACCGCTGCCGGCCGCGGCAGCATCCATGGTGATGACCTTTTTGAACCCCGAGCCCAGGCTCATCACCTGGAAGCCGCCGGAGTCAGTGAAGGTAGGGCCGTCCCAGTTCATGAACTTGCCCAGTCCGCCGGCCTCGTCGAGTACGGCCGCTCCGGGCTGCAGGTACAGGTGGTACGCGTTGGCCAGCAAGGCCTGGGCGCCGAGCTCCTTCATGGACTCGGGCAGTACGGCTTTGACCGTGGCCTTGGTGCCGACGGCGATGAAGGCGGGGGTCTGTATCTCTCCGTGCGGGGTGGTGATGGTCCCGGTGCGGCCCTGGAATCCACCGCCGTTATCCTCCAATCGGGCAGGGGAGGGGCTGGCGGTGTCGGCCAGACGGCGGCCGACGCGGAAGGAAAAATCAGACTGGGGCACCCCACCATTTTGCCTTACCGGACGGGAGCACTGCGCCGCACCGGCGGGGGAGCGCGCGCTGTCGGAACCTGCCGCCCCGGCCCACGGTGCCGGTATGGGCTGGCGCACATCCGGTTGTCGCTTCCCGCACAGAATAGCGGTTGCCCAAGGCAACTACTTTAGAGTTTAAGCTTCGGCCGTCTCGAGGCCCGGGTGATCGGCCCGAGCCTGGAGCGGAGAAGAATCACCGCAGGACCTCTGGTCAGCCAGCGACGGACAGGAGCAACGTAGATACAGTGGACAACCAGAAAACCGGCAGCATGGTGGCACAGCACGTGCGCGAGTTCTTCCGGGTGGGGCCGGCACGCCAGGACCATATTGTGGCCACACGTTGCGGGGTCACGGTGGGCCTGCCGTTGCTGGCTCTGCTGGCCCTCGGCCGGTTTGACCTGATGGTTTTTGCCGCGTTCGGCGCCTTTACGGGAATCTACGGGCGCGGCGAAGCGCACGGGATCCGGCTGCGGCATCAGGGCCAGTTTGGCGTGTTGATCCTGCTGGTCATGTTCTGTGGCGCGCTGACTGCCCTGGCGGACCCTGGACCTTGGGGCATCGTGGCCGGCACCACCGTCGTCGCAGGACTGTGGTCCGTGGCTGTTAACTATTTCCGCCTGCGGCCTGCCGGGGTCATTTTCTTCACGTTCGGTTATGCGGCCATCGGCTCCATTCCGCCGGCCGCGCCGCTGTGGCAGGCCATGCTGACGGGCTTGATCAGCGTGGTGCTTGCCATGCTGGTCGGGATCAGCAGCCGCCTGGTGCCGGCTTGGCGGACCTCCATGGCGCCGCCGCCCAAACAGGAACTAACCGGCGAACACTGGCGGGAGTTCGGTGTCGAAGCAGGCGCGAATGCCGTTGCTGCACTGGCCGCCGGGAGCCTGGCCACGGTGGTGGGGCTGGGGCACAACTACTGGGCCATGGTGGCTGCCGTCGCCCCGATCGCCGGTCCCAGCCTGGCCCAGCGCGTTAACAAGGGCGTGCACCGCATCCTGGGCACCTTTGCCGGCGTGGCAGTAGCCGGGATGCTGCTGGCCCCGCATCCGGCACCGTGGGTGCTGGTGCTGATGGTCGTCGTACTGCAGTTCGCTGCCGAGATGTTCGTGCTGCGCCACTATGCGCTCGCGCTGATCTTCATCACGCCGTTGGCGCTGATCATGACCGAACTCGCTGCCCCCACCGACCCCCAGGAGTTGATGGTGGACCGGGCGTGGCAGACAGCCATCGGTGCGCTTGTCGGGCTGGGCCTGGTGTACTTGATGCACCAGCGCACCCTGCGCATCAAGAACCGGCGGCGTTTCCTCCGCAAGCAGCGCGGCGAAGGGTAGCCACGGCAAAGAGTAGCCGCGGCGAAAGCCAGCCGCGGCAAAGGCCAGCCGCGGCGAAGGCCAAGCGACCCTTGCCACCGGTGCGCTGGACTGCCGGCTGCCGTGGGGCCTATTCGGCCACTGCTCCGGTCGCGCTTCCGACCACCAGCGGGTCGGCGCCGGGCAGAGCAGTGCTGCGCCACGCCTCCCAGACGTCCCGGATTTCGGCCAGGCGTCTGGCACCGAGGCCATAACAGCTGATCAGCACCTGGCTGCCGCCCTCCGGCCGTCCCTCCGGATGCGACGGCGTCGTCGCCACGATCAGCAAGCCTCCGCCGTGGTCGGCATAGGAATCCACTGCCAAACCGATCTGGCGTTCGGACCGGAACCAGACCTTGCCGGAAATGGCCTCACCGGTGGCAAGCGTCGCAGAGTACGACTCGCCCGGTTCCGGCAGGCCGTCCAGGCCGAGGCTGGCGAGCAATCCGCCCGGCGGCAGGGAGTCCGCGCCAAGATAGGTCGTCTGGCGCGGGTCGTTCGGGTGCCGCTCCAGCGCGAACCGCAGTTGCTGCAGGAAAGTCAGCCAGCCTTCGCTGACGTCTTCCCACCATTCATCCGATTGCTCGCCGGAGGCCAGGCCCCGCTTGAGGGTCAGTTGTACCCCGTCGCCCGCAGGCGCCAGAACGAAGGCGTCGCCGTTGCTGAGCGTCAACTGTTGGTGGTCTTCGCTTTCCGTGGCGTCGGTGAAGTAGATGTCCCGAATCTCCTCATCCAGGCCCTTCATGTCCCAACCGTGCCATCGCGCAATGTATCTGGGCTCGCGCAGCATGATCCACACCTGGCGGGCATCCGCGTTGATATGGACGCTCAGAGGATCGGGAGCGGCACCGCTATCCGTCATGCGGCCGACTCTACCCCCGGGCTGCAGGGGTGGCCAGAGCGCGGAGGAAGGGGCCTTCAGTTGCGTTGCTGGGCGTCCAATGCGCGGATTGCCACCAGTTCATTGCTGATCCGGCGGTCCAATTCGGCCGGCTCCAGAGTCTCCGATCCGCCGTGCGTGCGCAGATACAACAACGCGGTCAGCCGCAGATCGCGCCACTCGCGTTCAGCCGGGTGGTCGGCCGCAGCCATCGCGCGGTGGATTTCCTTGTCGTAGAGCTTCGGTTCATTCAACTGCCGCTGGCGGACCTCGGCATTGACCTTCGCGCGGAAGGGGTCGTCATCGGCGTCGTCGGGGCTGCGCAGAGTTTCCGCCAACCGCAGGGCCTCCTCGCGGTCGCCCTCGTCGTCGGACTCCCGGAGGATGTAGGCGGCCATGGCCAGTGCCGACTCGATCCATTTCCACCGGCCGAAGTTGCCATCGAAGGGCTGATCGATGATCAGCCGGCAAACCGTGAGCGCCCGGTCACGGTCGTCCAGTTCCACGAATAAAAGGTGCGCCAGGTCCCGCACATCCTGCAGGTGGCTGCCGGCCTTCGTATTGAGCCCGCGGCTCAGGCGGGCGGCCAGTCGCTGGATCCGGGCGTTGCGCGGGTGCGCGCGGGCCACTGCGACCACCACCGCTTCGGGAGTGCCCTCCTCGGCGGGGATCAGCTCGGTATCATCCAGCAACGCTCCCGGCAACGACGTGGGCCTGCGGGAGGAAGCAATGCGGATGCGCGATCCGTAGGCAATGCGCACCTGGCTGCCGTCTTCCAGCGAGGCCACCACCAGCGCCGGGGTGCCGAAATCATCAGGTACGACGGCGGTGCCCGCCACAGGCGACGAACGCTCACCGGAACGGGTCAGGAACCGGGCTCCGGCTGCGACCACCTCGGCCTTGACATGGTGGATGTATGTCTCCGCCTGCTGTTCCGTCATGGGTAAATCCTTAGTCACGCTCGCGATCGTCAGAACAGTATATGAATCCGTTATCTTTCCGGTGGGAGGTGCGGCGCGGTGTCCCGTGCGTCGACGTGATGAAACGATGGATTGTGAGGGGTATCTCCTTCGCTCCCTGCAGCGGGAATAGGTCCGGCAGCCAACCCGTTACTTTGGCACTGGATACTGCGGGCCCAATTTATTCGGTATCCGGATCGGGATTGAGGACCGAAAGTGACCTCGATCGCCGGTAGCGTCGCAGACATCGAAAAGTTCCCGCCGGGACAGCGTGGTTCCCGCCGGGCAGTGTTTCGCTTGTTCTTCTGCCGAAGCACACCAACGCACAGCAGCCGTACGTTTTGTGAAAGCTGAATGCAGCCATGAGCATCTTTTTTGCGCCCGAAGCCCGCACCGGCCACGCGCCGGCCCACATCGCCGTCCATCCCGAGCAGTTCCGCAGCCGGAGCAGTTTGACCGTGCTGCTGCGCGCCGCAGGCCTGGTCCTGACAGACCTGGCCAACCGCCGCAGCCAGCGGCCGGTGACCCTGAGACGGCTGCGCTACCAGGACCAACATCAGGAGCAGTCCCGGGACCTGGCCGCCCAGATGTACACCTGGATGCTGCCCAGATAGAGGCTCGGGACCCCAGCGGAGGACAGCCAGCCAGTGGGTGGCCGCCGGCCGACGATTTCCGGTACCAGTCTGGCGGTCAGCGGCACCAGCCTGCGTGCGCCAGCGCCTGGCGCAGCAGATTGCCGCGGCCGCCGACAAATTCGGACTGAACCGACGGGCCCAGGGCATCCTCGGGCGTCATCCAGCTCAGTTCCAGGGCATCTTGGCGCGGGTTGCATTCTCCGGTGACCGGGATAACGTAGGCGAGCGCCACCGCGTGCTGCCGGTCATCGGTCAGCCCGGTTTCGGACGGCGACGGGAAATACTCGGCCACGGTAAACGGCACAGGGCTGGCCGGCAGCTGCGGAAAGGCCAGCGGTCCCAGGTCCTTTTCCAAATGGCGCAGCAGGGCGGCGCGGACCGTCTCGCGGTACATCACGCGGCCGGAGACAAAGCTGCGTACCATCTCGCCTTGATCGGAAGCCTGCAGCAGCAGTCCGATCTCCGTGACGTATCCCAGCGAGTCCAGTCGGACCGGCACCGCCTCTACATAGAGCATCGGAAGGCGTTGCCGCGCCTCGTGCAGATCCTCGTTGGACAGCCAGCCGGAATACGGGTCGGGGGTGCGTACACTCATGTACTTGTTCTACAGCACCGCTGCGAGGCCAGTCACGCCGGGCGCTCCGCATGGCGCGTCCGACCGGCGGTACCGGCCAGCATTTCCGGCACTGTGCGTCCATCGATGCCGGTGTTTCCGGACGGACCGCGCGGCCGGGCCCTGAACAGCAGATGCTCCGGCGCGGCCGGTGCCGCCTTATCGGGGTTGTCCGCCAAGAGCGTCTGGCCATCGGCCTCATCCGCCAGGGTGCAGCCAATACCGGCGGCGGTGAGGCGGTCCCGCAAGGCCGCGAGGTCGTCGTCGTACTCAAAAGACAGCATTAGGCGCTCCGGCGCACCCTCGGCCACGACCACCAGGCCACCGTTCTTCGCCGCGAAGTCAGCCCAGTCGCCGGCATCTCCGCTGAACCGGGGGTGGGCGCCGATCCCGGCCAGCGTGGCCGCGGCGCCCGGCACGTCGGGGGAAACCCAGACCGCCATCACAGCCAGCGTCGGGTCCGGCTGGTCCGGCCCGGGATGGCTACCGTACGACGACGAGGCGGGGTCGGCCAGGAAGCTGAAGCCCGACGGCGCCGTGATCCTGGCTGCGGGACCCAAGCCGGAATCCTCGATCCCGGCTTGGGTCCCGTCGGCGACCGTGCGGCGGACGAACTCGTCAAGGTCGCGGACCTCGAAGCCCAGATCCACGTGGCCGTCCGTGTCTGCCCCGGCGTCCACCTGGTGCAGAGCCAGCCGGCCGGACGCCGCATCGAACTCCAGCCAGGCGCCGTGGTCGGCCGAGCAGACGAAGCCTGCAGCGGTCAACAAGTCGCGCCACGGCTCAATCCGGGCCGTGGACACTACGGGGCGTACACGCAGCATCTGCGTTCTCCTTCGGTAAGAGGTGATACTCAAGAAACTACTAGACGGCGGGGCCATGCCGTGCTGGCATAGGGGCATGCCTGCGGAACTGCCGGAATTGTTGTTGCCCGACGCCGCCGCGTGGCGCGCGTGGCTGGAGGAAAACCATGGCGTTTCGTCCGGCGTTTGGTTAATCCTGCACAAGAAGGGCGGTAAGGTGACGGCGCTGGATTATGCGGGAGCCCTTGAAGAGGCGTTGTGTTTCGGCTGGATCGACGGCCAAACGAAGCGCCGCGATGCGGAAAGCACCTTCCAGCGGTTCACTCCGCGCGGCAAGCACAGCATCTGGTCCCAGCGGAACGTCGGGTACATCGAGCGACTGGAACAGGCCGGCAAGATGCACGAGGCCGGCAGGGCAGCGGTGGCCGAAGCCCAGGCAGACGGCCGCTGGGCGAAAGCCTACGCCGGTCCGGCCACGGCCGAGGTGCCTGCGGACCTGGCGGCCGCCATCGCCGCTGTCCCAGAAGCCCAGGCGATGTTCGATGTGCTCACGTCGCAGAACCGGTACGCGCTGATCCACCGGCTGAACCAGCTGAAGACAGACGCGGGCCGGCAGCGCCGGATTGCGGCCTTTGTGGACATGCTGGCCCGGCACGAAGCGCCGTATCCGCAGCGGAAGAAACCATAGCCTTCAGCCCTGCCGGCTCTGGTGCTGCCCGGTCCCGCCGGCTCACGCGGGGAAGGCCACGCCTTCGCCAATGACCCGCAGGTACAGCTCCGAGCCGGGCTTGGTCAGGGTGGCGTTCCAGTGCCGGATAGTGATGGTCTGCCGGTGGTCGCCGCTGCCGGCGGGGCCATGGAGTGCCAGCTTGACCGTGACTTCCGGACCGAAAAAGTCCGTTTCGAGGACCGTGCCCCTGATATTGCCGCTCTCGGCGATGCGGATCTGCTCCGGGCGGAGCATCAGATGCACCTTGCCCTGGCAAGTAGGACGCCGGACGGGAATGCCGCCGAGGGCGCAGATGGCCAGCGAACCCTGAAGATCCGCGTCCAGGATCACCGCATCGCCGAGAAACTCAGCGGTTTCCCGGTCGCTCGGCCGGGTATAGACGACGAAGGGGTTGCCAATCTGTGCGAGTGCCCCGCGGCGCATGATGGCGACCTGGTCGGCGAAGGAGAGCGCCTCGCCCTGGTCGTGCGTGACCAGGATCGTGGTGACACCGGCGGCGGTGAGGGTGTTGGCGACGGCCTTGCGGGTCGCCACGCGCAGGCCGGCATCTAGGGCGCTGAATGGTTCGTCCAGCAGCATCAGTTCAGGTTCCCTGGCCAGTGCACGGGCCAAGGCAACGCGTTGCTGCTGGCCCCCGGAGAGCTCGTCGGGCCGGCGGTCGGCGTATTCGGCCTCCAGGGAAACCATGGCCAGCAGTTCCGCCACCCGGTCCCGAAGAGCCTTGCGGCCTGCGAACTTACGCCGGTCCAGACCGAAGGCAATGTTCTGGCCCACGGCAAGGTGCGGGAAGAGCGCGCCGTCCTGGGCGACGTAGCCCACGTTGCGCTGGTGTGCTGGAACCAGTGAACCGCCCCCGGCCACCACCCGTCCGTCGAGTTCAATGGTTCCGGAGTCGGGGGCTTCGAAGCCTGCGATCAGCCGCAACAAGGTGGTCTTGCCGCTGCCCGACGGCCCGACCACCGCCGTCGTGATTCCCCGGTGCACGGAAAGGCTCACACCGCGCAAAACCTGGACGCTGCCGAAGTCCTTGGTGACGTCTTTAACGATGAGGTGGCTGTCCGGGGTAGGGGTATCAGCCGAGGCCGGGCTCACGGTAGCGCTTCCTTCCAGGCGGGAGTCATTGGCCGGCCGCCTTCTGCGACTGGGTGTACAGCAGGTAGGTCATGGGCAATGAGAGCAGGATCAGGATCAGGGCATAGGGGGCGGCACCGCCGTAGTCGATCTCCGAACTCAACGACCAGAACCGGGTGGCCAGCGTGTTGACTCCGGTCGGTGCGAGCAGCAGCGTCGCGGTCAGCTCATTGGCGATGCCGAGGAAGACCAGTGCGGCACCGCCGGCAGCGGCCGGAGCGCTCAGGCGAAGGGTCACACGGAAGAAGGTCTTCAGCGGAGAAACACCGAGTGATTGTGCAGCCTCTTCGAGTTCATGGGGCGCCTGGGCCAGCCCGGCGCGCAGGTTGACCAGCGCCCGGGGCAGGAACAGCAGCACGTACGCGGCGATCACCAGTGGCACCGTTTGGTACAGCGGACGCAGGTAGCCCACCGCAACGGTGACGAACGCGAGCGCCACGACGATGCCGGGCATCGAGGAGGTGATGTAGTTGGTGCCTTCCAGCAGTTTGGTGAACCAACCCGGGTGCCGGACGGCAAGCCAGGCGATGGGAAAAGCCAGGACCACGGTCAGCAGCGCACCGGTGAGGCCGAAGCCAAGGGTTTGCAGCAGTGTGTGCCCGATCTCGGGCAGGTCCCAGATGCCCGGGCCGCCGGCGATCAACCAGCGCACCACGTTGGCCAGCGGAACGCCCAGCGCCAGCCCAGCCAGGACCAGGACGCCCACCACGGCCGCGGGCCGGTAGCGGCCAAGCGGCAGGACGGGCGGACGGCTGGCAACTCCGGAGCCGATCCGGGCGTACCGGGCGGTGCCGCGGATCCGCGACTCCAGCAGCAGCAGCGACAGGCAGAGCAGCACCAGCACGCTGGCCAGCATGTTGGCCGCGGCGCCGTTGAAGGTGGACTGGTACTGCTCCATGATCGCCGTGGTGAAGGTATTGAACCGGATCATCGAGAAGGCACCGAACTCGGCCAACAGGTGCAGGCCCACCAAGAGCGCGCCGCCGGTGATCGGCAGCCACAGCTGCGGCAGAATGACCCGGAAGAAAGTGTGCCAGCGGCCCAAACCCAGCGAGGCAGCGGACTGTTCCAGTGCCGGGTCCATGCGGCGCAGCGCGGCCGCGGCCGGGATGTAGACCAGCGGGTAGTAGGAGAGCACCGAAACCAGGGTTCCGCCGGCGATCCCGCCCAGCGAAGGGATGGTGCTCACCCACGCATAGCTGTTGACGAATGCGGGCACCGCGAGCGGCGCGGCCAGTACCAGCGACCAGAACCGGGCTCCGGGGAGCTGGGTCCGCTCGACCAGCCAGGCCGCGGCGATCCCGATGATGATGCTCAGCGGGACCGTGGCCACCACCAGTCCCACTGTATTGACCAGCAGCTCACCGACCCGGGGCCGGAAGATCAGTTTGGCGGCCGTGTCCCAGCCGGTGGTGACAGTCATCACGACCACAAAACCGAGCGGGACCAGGGTCGCCAGGGAAATAATGACGGCGGCCGCAACAGTCGCGGCCGGAGGGCGCGAAGAAGTGCCTCCGGCCTTGGGCAGAGGCACGCGGGTTTTGCTGGAGGAGCCGGTAGCCGGGGTCATCAGACCCCGGCTACCGGATGGGAAGAATTCACCGCTACAGGTTACTCCCGGCTAGAGCAGCCCGGCGTCGGTCATCAGTTCGACGACCTTCTGGCTGTTGAGCTTGGCCGCGTCGACCGGCGGTGCCTGCAGTTCCTCAAGCGGGACCAGACCCTTGCGCGGAGCGACGTCCTTGCCCACCGGGTACTCGTAGTCCTCACCGGTGCCGAGCAGTTCCTGACCCTTCTTGGACGTGATGAACTCCAGGAACTGCATGGCCTCGTCCTGGTGATCCGAAGACTTCAGCACGCCGCCGCCGGAGACGCTGACAAAGGCGCCCGGATCCTCGTTCTTGAAGTAGTGCTGGGCCACGTTGCCCGAGTTCTCCCCGGTCTTGGCCTGGTCCGCCGCGTAGTAGTAGTGGTAGATGACTGCCCCGTCGACCTCGCCGCTGTTGACGGCCTTCATGGCCGCTCCGTTCTTCGGGTAGATCTTGGCGTTCTCCTTCATGGCCTTAAGCCAGTCGGAGGTGGCCTGCTCGCCCTTGAGCTCCAGCATCGCGGACACGATGGCCTGGAAATCGGCGCCGCCGGGGGCAGCGCCCCACTTGCCGGCCCACTTGTCGTCGGCCAGATCCATGATCGATGCCGGCAGGTCGCCTTCCGAGACCGCGTCCTTGTTGTAGACGAAGACCGTGGAGCGCGCCGCGACGCCGGTCCACATGTTCGACGACGGCCGGTACTGTTCGGGCACGTTCTCCTGGACCGCGGGGGAGATCTCGGTGAACAGCCCGGCGTTCTCCACCTGGGTCATGGCGGGCGAGTTCTCCGTGATGAACACGTCAGCGGGTGAAGCATCGCCTTCCTGGACAATCTGGTTGCTCATCTCCGTGTCGCTGCCCTGCCGGACGTTGACCTTGATGCCGGTCTCGGCCGTGAACTCATCTACCCAGGCCTGGGTCATGGACTCGTGCTGCGCGTTGTAGACGGTGATTTCATCGGCAGCGGCTGCGGAACCCTCCGGTGCCGAGGCCCCGGAGCCGCAGGCGCTGAGGGTCAGGGCTGAGACGGCGGCGAGGACGGCAACGGAAAGCTGCGGGCGGCGGAACTTCATCAAAGGCCTTTCGGTACGTTGGCACGGCGGTCCCCAGCCGCTGGTGCCACTGGGAAGTAAGGCAAGCCTTAGCTTGCCTAGCTATTGTGTACTGCCGCACACGGATTACGCAACATGACCGTTGCGTAATGACATCAAGCGCAGAGTGCGGCCGCTTCCAGCACCATCCACGCCTGCAGTTGGGTGGAAAGTTCGACGCCGGTGCCCTGCCCGCCCGCGCCGGTCCCGCCGGAGCCTGTGCCTGTGCCGATCCCGCCGGTGGGCTGCCCGCCCGTGCCGGTCCCGCCGGTGCGCTGCGTGCCGGTGCCGGTCCCGCCCATAGCCAGCCAGCCGGTTGGGGCCGCGGGGACCGCGGGAACCGCCGGGTCGGGGGAGAACACCAGGACTTCCCAACGGCGGTGGTTCTCGATGGCCCGTCCCGCCCAGAATGCCTGAGCCGTGTCGGTGACCATCCGGGCGGCCAGTTCCCGCACGTGGGCGGGCAGTTTGTCTGACTGGGTGGCCTGAGCAAGGTAGCGGGCCAGGATCCCGGTGAACAAACCGCCGTCGCCGTTGCCGTGCGTGCGCAGGACCAGTGGTCCGTCCGGCCCGCGGTGCTGCCCGGCTGCCGGGTGGACGACAGGTGCTGTCTCCTGTGAAGCTCGGGGCGTCTGGACCAGGCCCTCCGCTATCCCTTGCACCAGCTCGGCGGCCCGCTTCAGGTCGGCGTCGCGGCCGACTTCCAGCAGTGCCCCCAGCACCGGCCCCTGGTTGTACGTGTAGAGGTCGTCCACCCGAACCGGTTTCCCGCCGATGATCCGGACGCCGTCGAGGTACAGCCGCAGCTTTGGTTCATACAACGTCGCATCCAACCAGTCCAGCAGCCGGGCGGCCTGCGCGGAACCGCCGGTGCGGGCCAAATACAGCGCCGCAGGTGCCGTGGCGGGTGTGTTCTTGAAGTCTCTGGCGGTGTTCCAGAACAGGCCGCCGCCCAGGTCCGGGGTGTGCGCAGACTCCAGCTGGGGCAGCAGCCGGCGGCCGGCAGCCCTGTTGCGAAAGCGCGGCTTGCCTGCCTCGGCGGCCAGCGTGTCCAGCCGTTGCGCAGCCAAGGCCAGCCAGGCCATGTCGTCGTAGTAGGAGTTGGTGAAGCTGAAGCCGTTGCGCCAGCGGATGGTGCGCAGCAGCCGCGCGGCGAGACGGCCCGCGCTCGGCCCGTTGCCGCCGTCGTAATGCTGGTCCCGGTGCAGCTCCCGCCAGCCGGCATCCACCAGACAGTCCAAAAAGTGCGCCTGCCACCAGTAGTGCCACGGCCCCGCCCAGCCCGCCCGCGGCCGTCGCACGGCACCCACCAGCGTGAAAGGCAGGCCCAGCAAAGGCTGGCCGAAATGGCGGACGACGGCGATGGCCGCCTCGTCCGCGCGGCCGGCCGCTAATGCATGGGGTGGTGGGCGGAAGGCTCCGCCGCCGCCGTCGGGCCGGGTGCGCATGTGAACCAGCCTAACGGCGGATTCGGAGGCGGCACTGCCCATCCCGGCGGTTCTTCACTGCTGGACACGCCGGGGAACGCTACGGGTGAGAAGCCCAGAGCCCCGGGGTGCACTCAGTGTGCGCCCGGCCACACTAGGCTGAGGTTGCTCACTGCTGCCGGGAGACAGGCAGCAGGAGGGGGCAGGTATCGAGGACCCTAAGGAGGATCCAGTGGAGGTTGCCGGAACCGTAGCGCTGATCACCGGCGGAGCATCAGGACTGGGCGCAGCGACCGCCCGCCGGCTGCATGCCGCCGGTGCGTCAGCGGTGCTGATGGATTTGCCCGGTTCGCAGGGGGAAGAGCTCGCTGCCGAGCTCGGAGACCGGGCCGTGTTCGCGGCGGCGGACGTGACCAATGCTGACCACGTGCAGGCCGCGGTGGACCGGGCTGCGGCGTTGGGCCCGCTGCGGATTGTGGTCAACTGCGCCGGAGTGGGGACGCCGGGCAAGGTGCTGGGCCGTGACGGGGTGCTGCCGCTGGAAGCGTTCACCAAAGTCGTGGAGATCAACCTGATCGGCACCTTCAACGTGATCCGGCTCGCCGCCGCAGCCATGGCCGCAACCGAACCGGTGGAAACCGACCTGGGCGGGCCCGAACGGGGCGTCATCATCAACACCGCCTCGGTGGCGGCCTTCGACGGCCAGATCGGCCAGCCTGCCTACGCAGCTTCCAAGGGCGGAGTGGCGGCGATGACCCTTCCACTGGCCCGGGAACTGGCCCGCTCGCTGATCCGCGTGGTCACCATCGCACCCGGCATTTTCCAGACGCCGATGATGGCCGGACTGCCGGCCCAGGCACAGGAATCGCTGGGCCAGCAGGTGCCGCACCCATCCCGGTTGGGCCGGCCCGAGGAATACGCCGAACTGGCAGCCCACATTGTGGCCAACGCGATGCTCAACGGCGAGACCATCCGGTTGGACGGTGCCATCCGGATGGCGCCCAAATAACGTGCCACCCGGATGACACCCATGTAGACGTGTGGGCGGGCACCAAGGTGCATGGTGGCGGTGTGAGCTGGAGGTGAGCGCCGCCGGCGGTGACGTGCCCGCGGACAGGGCGCTGCCGCCGTCGTACGCTTGAGGAGGATGCCGGGCCCGGCTGCGGCATCCGTCCGGCCGGTGAACACCGGCACCGCCCGCAGGACGCGAGAGGACACGCATGCTCCACGCCGCCCGCGAACGGGACATCGACGCGAGCCTGCGCGCCGACGTGCGCCGGGTGAGCACGCTGCTGGGCGAATCATTGGCGCGCCAGCACGGGCCGCAGCTGCTGGACCTCGTGGAACAGGTCCGGCTGCTGACCAAGGAGTCCAAGGAAGCCGCCCGCGGCGAGGGTGAGGCGACCGGACCGTGGACCGCCCGCGACGTGATCGATCAGGTCCGCGAACTGCTCGCCGGACTGGACGTGGGCGAGGCCACCGATCTGGTGCGGGCCTTCGCCTTCTACTTCCACCTCGCCAACGCCGCCGAACAGGTGCACCGTGTGCGCCAATTGCGCGCCCGGCCGGAGGAAGACGGGCAACTGCTGCGGACCGTCTCCCAGATTGCCGACGAAGCCGGGCCCGAAGCCCTGCAGCACACGGTCAACCAGTTGGACGTGCGGCCGGTCTTCACCGCGCACCCCACCGAGGCGTCCCGCAGGACGGTGCTCGACAAGCTGCGCGCCATCTCCGACATCCTCTCCACCACGACGGCGGAGGGCAGCACGGCGCGGCGGCGCCAGGACCGGCGCCTGGCCGAGATCATCGACCAGATGTGGCAGACGGACGAGCTGCGGCAGGTGCAGCCCAGTCCGGTGGACGAGGCGCGCAACGCCGTCTATTACCTGGGCAACATTCTCAACAACACCATGCCGGAGCTGATGGGGGACCTGGCCGAACTGCTGTCCGAACACGGCGTGAGGCTGCCCGCCAACAGGGCCCCGCTGCGCTTCGGCTCGTGGATCGGCGGTGACCGGGACGGCAACCCGCATGTCACCGTGGACGTGACGCACGAGGTCTTCCGGCTGCAGAACCAGCACGCGGTGCGGATCAACATTGGCTTTGTGGACAGCCTCATCGCGGTGCTCTCCAACTCGACGACGATCGTGGCCGCCAGCGGCGAGCTGCTGGAATCCGTGGCCCGGGACGTGGATAACCTGCCGGGCCTGGACGCGCGGGTGCGCGAGCTAAACGCGAACGAGCCGTACCGACTGAAGCTGACCTGCATCAAGGCGAAGCTGCTCAACACGAGCGCCCGCATCCGGCGCCGGCTTCCGCATGAACCGGGGCGGGACTACAGCTCGACGGCCGAGGTGCTGGCCGACTTGGCGCTGATCGAGCGGTCCCTGCGTGCCCACACCGCGTCCCTGGTGGCCGACGGGTCGCTGGCTGCAGTGCGCCGGGCGGTATCCACCATCGGGCTGCACCTGGCCACTCTGGACTTCCGGGATAACGCGCGCAAGCACCACAAGGCGGTCGCGGCGCTGCTCGCTGCCGGGGGTGCGCTGGCCGAGGGCGCAGCTCCGGAAAACTACATGGACCTGGCGCCCGGTGCCGGGGCCCAAGGGGAAAACTACCTGGACCTGGCGCCCGGTCGGCGGCAACAACTGCTCTCGTCGCTGCTGCTCGCGCCAGGGCCGCTGGCACCGCCGTCGTCGTTGAAAAAGAAGCGTGCACGCACGCTGGAGGTTTTTCACGCGATTGCGGAGGCGCTGCGCCAGTACGGCCCCGACGCGGTGGAGACCTACATCGTGTCCAGGGTGCGCGGCGCTGACGATGTGTTGGCGGCCGCCGTGCTGGCACACCAGGCGGGACTTCTGACCTTGGCCGGATCCGAACCGAAGGCGCTGATCGGGTTCGCGCCGCTGCTGGAAAGCGTGGAATCCCTGCGCAGCGGCGGGCAGATCCTCGACGACCTGCTCTCGGATCCGCAATACCGCCGGATCGTGCGGCTGCGCGGCGACCTGCAGGAGGTCATGTTCGGGTACTCGGACTCCAACATGGAAGCCGGCGTCGCCACCAGCCAGTGGGAGATCCACAAGGCCCAGCTGGTGCTGCGGGACGTGGCCGCACGGCACGGGGTGCGGCTGCGCTTCTTCCATGGCCGCGGCGGGTCAGTGGGCCGCGGCGGCGGGCCGACCTACGACGCGATCCTCGCCCAACCCAACGGCGCGCTGGCCGGCGAGATCAAGTTCACCGAGCAGGGCGAAGTCATTTCGGACAAGTACACGCTGCCGGAGCTGGCCCGGGAAAACCTGGAGCTGGCGCTCGCGGCCGTACTGCAGGCGTCCGCGCTGCACCAGGAGCCGCGGACCTCGGAGGCCGAACGCGGCCGCTACCACGCGGCGATGGAGGTGATCTCCGGTGCAGCCTACGATCGCTACCGATCGCTGGTGGAGCACCCGGACCTGCCGGAATATTTCCGGACGTCCACTCCGGTGGAGCAGCTGAGCACGGTCAAATTCGGTTCCCGCCCGGCCGACCGGACCGACGCGGACACCACCGCCGGTCCGGGGCTGGGCAAGCTGCGGGCCATCACCTGGGTGTTCGGCTGGACCCAGTCGCGGCAGATCGTTCCCGGCTGGTACGGCGTGGGCAGCGGCCTGCGTGCCGCCCGGGCCGCCGGACTGCAGCCGCAGCTGCGCGAGATGATCAGCAACTGGCACTACTTCCAGTCCTTCATCTCCAACGTGGAAATGACGTTGGCCAAGACCGACCTGGACATTGCGGCGCATTACGTCTCCACCCTGGTGCCGGGGCCGCTGGGGCACCTGTTCGACGACATCCGCGCCGAGTATGAGCTCACCGTAGCCGAAATCCGGAAGCTGACCGGCGAAAACGAACTGCTGGACAACCAGCCGGTGCTGCAGCGCTCGCTGGACATCCGTGACCAGTACCTTGACCCGATTTCGTACATGCAGGTGGAGTTGCTGCGACGGATCCGGACCTCGGAGCCGAATGACGCATTGCAGCGGGCCATGCTGATCACGGTGAACGGCATCGCCGCCGGGTTGCGGAACACCGGCTAGCGGGGGCGGCGCTGGCCGCGGCCTGTGGGACGGGGCTTGGCGGAAGTTACAGGGCAGGGCAAGCGGCAGGCCGGGCCCGCGCGGCGGCAGGCCCGGGAGGGGCCGGGCCCGCGCGGCGGCCATGGGCGAGGCTGATGGTCCCTTCACTGCGAAAACTGTCCAACTTCAGCACGAATTGTCCATGTTTTAGCCTCCCTACCCCCGCCTGACAAGGCAAGATGCTGAGGCGTCCGGCAAAACATGGACAGTTTTGGTGTGTCGCTTCGCCCCCCGCCGCCTTCCGGGCCCTTGCCTCCGGGCTCCTTGACACGGGGCCGGTGGACGCTGGGCCTTACACGGGGGCCGAGAACGCCGGTCCCTGACGCCAGGTCCCTGACTCCGGGGCCGGGGGACGCCGGGAATGGCGCCACCGCCTTGACGCCGGGCTCCCCGCCCCGCCCCGCCGGCCTCGGCTCCCGGGGCTTCCGCCCAGCGGAACCGTGCGGTTGCCCGCGGGACGAATGCTCGCCATGCTGTGGGCATGACCAAGCTGCAGCCTTCCGCGAACCTGTTCGGCCACGACGTCGCCGCCGCCATCGAGGCCGGACCCGACGGCGTAGTCAACCTCGCCCCGCAGCTGGCCCGGATGTGGGAACAGGCCGCGCCCTTGCTGGCCGTGCGCGACAACGACGCCCACACGCTCTACGCCTTCGGCCTGGCCCAGGCCATGCTTGCCGCCCACCCGGAGGCCGATGCCGGCGTTGTCCTCCCTGCTATCCTGCTGCACGACATCGGCTGGTCCCAGGTGCCGCCGGACCAGGTGCTCGCCGCCATCGCTCCGGGCGGCGGCCGGCCCGATCTGGTCTTGCTGCACGAGAAGGAAGGCGCCCGCCTGGCGGCCGGCATCCTCGAGGACGCCGGCCACGACCCAGCGCTGATTCCGCGCATCCTGGAGATCATCGACGGGCATGATTCACGTCGGGAAGCGCTCTCGATCGAGGACGCGATCGTCAAGGACGCCGACAAAACCTGGCGGCTCAGCCCGCACGGCGTCGACACCGTGATGGAATGGTTCGGGCTGGACCGCGGCCAGGCTCTTCGGCTCTGCAGCCAGCGCGTCCTTGGCCACCTCTTCACCGAGGAGGCCAAGGCCATGGCCCGCGCGCTGTCCGCATTGGAATCGGTGACATTGTGGCCGCAGCGCCAAGGGCTGCTGGCCGACGGCTAGACTCGTTTTCGGTCGACTGCCGCAGCGGCTGCGAAGCACCGCGGCGCCGACGACGGCGGTGCCCGGCTTCGCGGGCCCGTCTGCGGAATTCGGGAGGCAGCTATGGCCGGCGGTAGCCGAGATCCGGGACGCACTGTCACGTCCCGCGTTCTGGCCATCCTGGAAGCTTTCGAACAATCCCGCAGCGCACTCAGCCTGACCCAGATTTCCGAGAGTTCGGGCCTTCCGCTGAGCACCACGCACCGCTTGGTCTCGGAGCTGACCGACTGGGGCTTCCTGTCCCGCGGTGCAAACGGCCGCTACCAGTTGGGCATTCGCCTCTGGGAACTCGCGCAGAACGCCGGCCGCCAGCTGCGCGACGCCGCGCGGCCGTTCGTGCAGGATCTGTTCTCGCTCACCGGTGAAACCTCGCAGCTGGCGGTCCGTGAGGGCCACGAGGTTCTGTACATCGAGCGCATCTACGGCACCAAACGCGTGCCCCGCGCCTCGCGGGTGGGCGGCCGGCTGCCCATGCACGCCACCGCCGTCGGGAAGGTCATCCTGGCGTACGAGGAGGAGTGGGTGCGCACCGCGTACCTGAACCGGCAGCTGGAACGACCCACCGCCCACACCCACGTGGTTCCCGGACGCCTGGCCGAGGAACTGGTCCAGATCCGCGAGCAGGGCTACGCCACCACGCTGGAGGAAGTCCGGCTCGGCTCCTGCTCCATCGCCGTGCCGGTCTTCCACACCGGCCGGATCGGGGCCGGGCTGGGCATGGTGCTGCTGACATCGCAGGCGGCGACCATGACGCGGCACCTGCCGGCGCTGCGGGGTGTCTCGACGCAGATCGAACGGGCCACCGCCCACATTCCGCTCGAATCCCTGCTGGGCAGCCATACCGCGCGGAAAACCTGAGCGGCCCGGGCATCGGGACGAGACGCTAAGCACTATTCGTTTCCACTCAGTGGAAGCGCTGGGTGTGCTGCACGGCGTGACGTGGGCAACACTGGAGTTTGATCCACCCGCCAGGGCCGGAAACGGCACCGGCGGGAGCCGACCCCAAGGAGTTCCAGATGTCATCCTCAACCGAAACGGCAGCTTGTCCGTTCGGCCACGGTGCCAAGGCCCCGGCCGGACACCACGGCTACGAGCCGTTCCAGATGAAGGACCCGTTCCCCGCCTACGCCGAGCTGCGGAACGAACAGCCCGTCATGTTCGACGAGCGGGTCGGCTACTACGTGGTCTCCCGCTACGACGACATCAAGGCGGTGTTCGACGACTGGGAGACCTTCTCCAGCGAGAATGCCCAGGCACCGGTACGCCAGCGCGGCCCGCAGGCCACCAAGATCATGGCAGACGGCGGCTTCACCGCATACTCGGGGCTTTCCGCCCGCCGCCCGCCGGAGCACACCCGGATCCGGGCCGTGGCCCAGAAGGCCTTCACCCCGCGCCGTTACAAGGCGCTCGAGCCGTTCATCCGGCAAAACGTCGTGGACCAGATCGAAGCCATGCTGGCCAACCCGGAGCGCCGCGGGGAATTGGTGAAGGACCTGGCCTACACCGTCCCCACCGTCACGATCCTGACGCTGATCGGCGCTGACGTCTCCCAGGTGGACACGTTCAAGCGCTGGTCCGATTCCCGCGCGGCGATGACGTGGGGTGACCTGAGCGACGAGGAACAGATCCCGCACGCCCACAACCTGGTGGAGTACTGGCAGGAATGCCTGCGCCTGGTTCGTGTCGCCCACGCCGAAGGCGGCGACAACCTGACCGCCGACCTGGTCAAGGCCCAGCAGGAGGGTGCGGAGATCAGCGACCACGAGATCGCGTCGATCCTCTACTCGCTGCTGTTCGCCGGGCACGAGACCACCACGACGCTGATCGCCAACTCGTTGCGCGTGCTGCTGGCTCGTCCGGAGCAGTGGCAGCAGCTGGTGGAGGACCCGAAGAAAATCCCTGCAGCCATCGACGAAGTGCTGCGCTTCTCCGGCTCGATTGTCGGCTGGCGCCGGAAGGCGCTCAAGGACACCGAAGTCGGCGGGGTCAAGATCCCGGAAGGCGGCGAACTGCTGCTGCTGATGGGCTCGGCCAACCGCGACGCCGCCCGCTTTGACGACGGCGAGGAGTTCGACATTTCGCGCGGCAACGCCCGCGAACACCTGTCCTTCGGCTTCGGCATCCACTACTGCCTAGGCAACATGCTGGCCAAACTCCAGGCCAAGATCGCCCTGGAAGAGGTGGCACGGCTCGCCCCGAACCTGAAGCTGGAGAACCCGGAGAACATCGAGTTCCGCGAGAACATCTCCTTCCGCGTCCCCGAAACCGTCCCCGTCAGCTGGGAGGCCTGAAACCATGCACAGCAACGAATTCATCCAGTTCTTCGACGGCGGCATCGAGCCCAAGCTTGAGAACCTCGGCGGCAAGGGCGCGTCCCTGGTCACCATGACTTCCGCCGGCATGCCGGTGCCACCGGGATTCGTCGTCACCACCGCCCAGTTCGACCGCTTCATGCAGGAAGCAGGCATCACCGAGGACATCCACCGGCTGCTGGCCGGGCTGGACCCGGAAGACATCGCCCAGGTCGACGCCGTCTCGGCCTCCATCCGGGAAGACATTTGTTCCCGCCCGGTTCCGGCCGACATGCGCGCCCAGACCATCGAGGCCTACGAGGCCCTGATGTCCCGTTTTGATGCGCCGGTGCCGGTGGCAGTGCGTTCATCCGCCACCGCGGAGGACCTGCCGGATGCTTCCTTCGCGGGCCAGCAGGACACCTACCTGTGGCTGGAAGGCTTCACCGCCGTCGGCGAACACATCCGCAGCTGCTGGGGGTCGCTGTTCACCTCGCGCGCCATCATCTACCGGCTGAAAAACAACATTCCGAACGAGGGCCTGTCCATGGCCGTGGTGGTGCAGAAGATGGTCAACGCCAAGGTCTCCGGCGTTGCCATGACCCTGGACCCGGCCAACGGCGACCGCTCCAAGATCACCATCGACGCGTCCTACGGCGTGGGCGAAATGGTGGTCTCCGGGCAGGTCACGCCGGACAACATTGTGCTGGACAAGGTCACCCTGGCACCGGTCGCCGAGCACCTCGGCGACAAGCACGCCGAACTGGTGCCGGACGCGGCGGCCCGCACGCTGGTGGAGCGCGAGGTCGACGCGGAGCGGCGGGCGCGGCGCAGCCTGACCGACGACGAGCTGCTGGCGGTGGCGCGGATGGCCAAAAGGGCCGAGAAGCACTACAAGTGCCCGCAGGATATTGAGTGGGCGCTGGATAAGGACCTGCCCGACGGTGAAAACCTTCTGCTGCTGCAGTCCCGCCCCGAGACCGTGCACTCCTCCAAGCGCGCCGCATCTGCGACGACGGTACCGGGAAGCGGCGGCTACGCCGCATCCCTCGGCGCTGTTCCGGCCACGACGGCGCCCGCCGCTGCCGGGAACCCGGCCGGTGCAGGGAACTCCGGTGCCGCCACCAACACCGGAGCCCCCACCGGCGGCTTCAGCCTGGGCAGCATCACCGCCTCGCTGTTGAAGCCGTCCGCCTGACCGTTCCGCACCCAACAACTGCCCCACCCGTTCCACCGCTTTACCGCAAGGTTCCACCGTTCCACGAACCGTTCACTGAAGGCTCGCCGTAGAGCCGCCACCGAAAGGACCGCCATGTCTATGAAGTCCTTCCCGAAGCCCTCCGAACTGCCGGTTCCCGCCGGCGCCGAAGGCTGGGAGAAGATCTACCCGTACTATCTGGTGTTCCAGGACAAGCTCAAGGAACAGGAAGACGCCAAGTTCTGGTTCTGCGACAGCCAGCACTGGCCCACCGTCTACAAGCCGTTCG
>NZ_JBNHHB010000067.1:0-27283 GCF_059091905.1 Arthrobacter sp. Dra40 | reverse complement strand
ACTGCCGAAGGCCTGGTTGCCGCCAAGGTCATCGACGGAACGGTCGGCGTCATGATCGAGGTCAACTGCGAGACCGACTTCGTCGCCAAGTCCGCCAAGTTCATTGAGCTCGCTGACAGGGTGCTGGCCGCGGCCGTCGAGTCCGGTGCAGCCGACCTTGAGTCGCTGCTGGCCACCAACGTCGAGGGCAAGGCGCTTGGCGACTTCGTCGTCGAAGAAGGCGCCGTGCTGGGCGAGAAGGTTGTTGTCCGCCGCGTTGCGCGGGTCGAGGGCAAGACTGTCGATGCCTACCTCCACAAGACCTCCAAGGACCTGCCCGCACAGGTTGGCGTCCTCTTTGCGGTCGACGGCGAGGGTGCTGCCGCCACCGAGGCTGCTCACGACGTCGCGGTGCACAGTGCTGCATTCGCCCCGTCCTACCTGACCCGCGACGAGGTCCCGGCAGAGACGGTGGAGAACGAACGCCGCATCGCCGATGAGACCGCGCGCGCCGAGGGCAAGCCCGAGGCCGCTCTCGCCAAGATTGTCGAAGGCCGCCTGAACGGCTTCTTCAAGGAAATCGTGCTGCTGGACCAGCCGTTTGCCAAGGACCCGAAGAAGTCCGTGGGCAAGGTGCTGGAAGAAGCAGGCGTCAACGCGACCGCCATTGCCCGCTTCCGCGTCGGAGCGTAACGTCGGTCGCACCGCTTAGGCGAACTGGCTGATTCAGATGACAAGGGGGTGGTCACCAACTGGTGACCGCTCCTTTTTCATGTCCGGATAGGCCGCGGCGGCCCGCCGGCCGCCACGCGCCACTCACGTAGTCCCAATCCCCAGAACCACGCACGCCGGGAGGCACCATGGAATCCCAGAACACCCAGCCCACCTCGCATGACGGGGCGAAACGCCGACGCGTTCTGCTGAAGCTCTCGGGCGAAGTATTCGGCGGCGGCAAGCTCGGCGTCGACCCGGACACCGTTCGCGGCATCGCCAAGCAAATCGCCGCCACAGTCGGCCAGGTCGAGGTGGCGATCGTCGTCGGCGGCGGCAACTTCTTCCGTGGGGCCGAACTGTCCACGTCGGGTATGGACCGCTCCCGCGCAGACTATATGGGCATGCTGGGAACCGTGATGAACTGCCTGGCACTCCAGGACTTCCTGGAGCAGGCCGGCGTGGACACCCGCGTGCAGAGCGCCATCACCATGGGCCAGGTCGCCGAGGCCTACATCCCGCGCCGGGCCATCCGGCACATGGAGAAGGGCCGGGTGGTCATCTTCGGCGCCGGCGCAGGCCTGCCCTATTTCTCCACCGACACCGTGGCGGCCCAGCGGGCACTGGAGGTGCACGCCGACGTCGTCCTGATGGCCAAGAACGGCGTGGACGGCGTTTACACGGCGGATCCGAAGAAGGACCCGGCTGCGGAAAAACTCGACACCCTGACCTACGACGAAGCCATGCGCCGGAACATCCGGGTGATGGACCAGACCGCTTTCAGCCTGTGCCGCGACAACAAGCTGTCCATGGTGGTCTTCGGGATGGAGGGCGAGGGCAACGTGACCCGTGCGATTTTGGGCGAGCAGATCGGCACCTACGTCACTGCCTGACTGGCGCCGGCGCCGCCGCCGGATAGCCTAGGATGGAATGCAGAGCCAGGACCGCGGGCACCGCGGGTGAATTGAAGGATGTGAAGGAGAGACCGTGATAGACGAGACGCTGCGCGAAGCTGCCGACAAGATGGACAAGGCAGTGGAAGTGGCCAAGGAAGACTTCGCCACCATTCGCACCGGCCGTGCCAATCCGGCTCTGTTTTCCAAGGTCACGGTCGACTACTACGGCACGCCGACCCCCCTGCAGCAGTTGGCGTCCTTCCAGAACCCGGAAGCGCGCACCCTGCTGATCACTCCTTACGACAAGTCGGCCCTGAACGATATCGAGAAGGCCCTGCGCGACTCGGATGTGGGCGCGAACCCCGCGAACGACGGCGTGGTGATCCGCGTGGTCCTGCCGGAATTGACCCAGGAACGCCGCAAGGAATACGTCAAGGTGGTCCGCGGCAAGGCCGAAGACGCCAAGGTCTCCATCCGCAACATCCGCCGCAAGGCGATGGACACCATCGGCAAGATGGTCAAGGACGGCGACGTCGGCGAAGACGAGGGCAACCGGGCCGAAAAGGAACTGGACGCCAAAACCAAGTCGCACACGGACAACGTGGACGAGTTGCTCAAGCGCAAGGAAGCCGAGCTGCTCGAGGTCTGATGAGTACGGACCAGCCTCAACCCATGGCTGGCGGTTCGCCGACACCGGCGGCTGGTCCGGGACCACGGCCGGCCGGACCGAAACGGCGCGCGCTGCGTGCCGCCGCCAAGCCTTCCCGTGCCGGCCGCAATTTGCCGGCAGCAATCGTCGTCGGACTCGCGCTGCTGGTGGTGGTGCTGGTAGGGCTGTTCCTCCTGCCGGATGCCTTCATGGTGGTGGTGGCCGGATTCGCCGTCGTCGGAGTGTGGGAGGTTTCCCGCGCCCTGACGGTGAAGGACATCAAGGTCCCGCTTCCGCCGCTGGTCGTGGGCGCGCTCGCCATGCCGGTGGCCGCGTACTATGGCGGTCCGGAAGGGCTGGCCTTCGCCCTGGTGGTTACCTGCGTCGCCCTGATGGTGTGGAAGTGCCTGGACAGTACCGAGGGCGCGGCCCGCAGCGTGCTCAGCGGCACCTTTATCCTGTGCTGGATCCCCTTTTTCATCAGCTTTTCCCTTCTGTTGCTGCTGGAGGAGTCCGGCGCGCTGAAGGTCGCCACCATGCTGCTGCTGGTGGTCTCCAACGACACGTTCGGCTACATCGTCGGTGTGCTCTTCGGCAAGCATCCGATGGCGCCGAAGATCAGTCCCAAAAAATCGTGGGAGGGTTTTGCCGGTTCGGTCAGCGGAGCAATCCTCATCGGTGTGCTGTGCTCGGTGTTCCTGCTGGACCTGCAGTGGTGGTTCGGGCTGGTGCTGGCCGTGGCCACGGTGGCGGCGTCGACCGTGGGCGACTTGGCGGAGTCCATGGTCAAGCGGGAACTGGGCATCAAGGACATGAGCAACATCCTGCCCGGCCACGGAGGCGTGATGGACAGGCTCGACTCGATCGTGTTTGCGGCTCCGGTCGCTTTCGTCCTCGCGTCCCTTCTGGCACCCGGAGCGGTGTAGCGGCTTCCTTGGCCGGGGAAATGGACCCTTCCGCATAGACTGGGCGTGGTACACAAGCGGAACGTATTGAAGGAACAGGAACACACAGGACACCATGGCGCGACGAACCATTGATGCCGGCAAGGGCAGTGCCCCGTTTGACCACGTGGACCGGCGCGACTTCGGCTACAACGCGCGCCAGGTGGATGACTTCCTTCGGCAGGCCCGGGAGTACTACAACAACCCCGAGCCCGACGACACCCCCATCACCAGCCGCGATGTCAGGGCCATGACATTCGATCCGGCCAGGGGCGGGTACGACCCGCGGGCCGTGGACGCCGCGCTCGACCGCCTCGAGGACGTTTTCGCCCAGCGGGAGCGCGATGCGCTGATCCGGCGCGAGGGCGAGCAAGCCTGGCTGACACAGATAGGACGCGTCTCGGCAATGCTGCGCGCCCGCCTGCACCGGGCCCCCGGCGAACGTTTCCGCCGGCCCGCGAAGCGCAACGCCGTCAGCTACAACGTCGAGGATGTCGACGCGCTCTGCGTTGAACTGCTGGGCTATTTTGAGCATGACCAGCCGATGAGCGTGGACGTGGTCCGCCGGGCCGTGTTCCGCGAAGCCCAGGGCAAGGACGGCTACGAGGAAAACCAAGTGGACGCGTTCCTGGACCGCGTGGTCGAGTTGATGGCCTCCATCGACTGACGGGGAGCCTCCGGTCAGCCTGCCGGGCCGGCCTTGCCGAACCGTCCGGCCGGAGCCGGCTCTTCGGCACGCTCCGGCGTGTGCAGTCGGGCCATGAAGCGGGCAACGGTGGCCGGCCGGCGCGACGCCGTGGCGCGGGAGACAGCGACGGTGACCAGGAAAGCCGCGGGAACAGTCCACGCTGCCGGCTGGCCCAGCGGCTCGGCCCAGGCACCCAGCGCAGGTCCTGCCACGGCGGCCGCCAGCAGTGAGCCGCCGCAGAGCAACGCCCCGGCCACCATGCCGGCAATCGCGCCGGCGTCGGTGAGGCCGCGCCACCAGATGCCCAGCAGCAATAGCGGGCAAATGGTTGACGCCGTGAAGGCAAAAACCGTGCCGACACTGCCGGCCAGGGCCAGCGACTCCGTTCCCAGTGCTATGCCCAGCGGCACGATGGCCGACAGCACCGCGGCCAGCCGAAAGCCCCTGACACTGCCGCGGAACAGGTCCTGGCTGACCACACCTGCCAAGGAGACCACCAGCCCCGAGGTCGTGGAGAGGAACGCGGCAAAGGCACCGGCCACCACGCACGCGCTCAGCAGGTCGCCGGCCAACCCGCCCACGATCCGGCCGGGCAACAGCAGCACGGTGGCATCGGCCTGGCCGCCGTTGGCCAGCCGTGGCGTGTGCAGCCGGCCGAGCACGCCGTACAAGGTGGGGAAGAGGTAGAACAACGCCAGCAGGCCCAACACCAGCTGTGTGGTGCGGCGGGCGGCTGCGCCGTCAGGATTGGTATAGAAGCGCACCAGCACATGCGGCAGCCCCAGCGTGCCGAAAAGCAGCGCAATGATGAGCGAGATATTCCGGTACAGCGAGGCATCGCCGGCGACATCCAGTGACGGGTCGAACGCTGCTCCGTTGCCGGTGGCCGACTGGCCCGAGCCGGCCAGGACCAGCAGGATGAACACCACCGGGACCGCCAGTGCGGTGAGTTTCAGCCAGTACTGGAAGGCCTGCACGAAGGTGATCGAGCGCATGCCGCCGGTCACCACCGACAGCACCACCACGACGACGACGGTGGCGGCGCCTATCCAGCCCGGCAGGCCGGTGGCGATGCGTACGGTGAGCGCGGCCCCATGCAGCTGCGGCACAATGTAGAGCCAGCCCACCGCGACCACCAGCAGGCTGGTCACCCGGCGGGCTGCGGTGGAGTCCAGCCGGGCAGCGGCGAAGTCGGGGATTGTGTAGGCCCCCGAGCGCCGCAGCGGGGCGGCGACGAACAGCAGCAGCATCAGATAGCCGGCGGTATAGCCAACAGGGAACCAGAGCGCATCGATGCCCGAGATCAGGATCAGCCCCGCGACGCCGAGGAAACTGGCGGCGGAGAGGTATTCGCCGCCGATCGCCGAGGCATTCCACCATGGTCTGACGGTCCGCGAGGCCACATAGAAATCACTGGTGGTGCGGGAGATGCGCAATCCGTAGATGCCGATCAACACGGTAGCGGCGCAGACCGCGGCCACGGCAGCCAGCCCGGCGGCGGTGTTCACTGCTGTGGCCCTGCTTCGGTCCAGTCTGCCGTGAGCTCGCGGAAGGTGCGCTCGTTGCGGGCAGCGGCGCGGTTGTACAGGGCGGCGCACGCGAGGATGACCGGATAGATGCCGATGCCCAGCAGCAGCCAGGGGAGCGGGATGGCAAAAATGGTCAGCGTTCCGGTCAGGGGTACCAGCGCGATCAGTAACGCCATGCCCAGCAGGATCAGCCCGAACCCGGCGGCGACCACCAAGGCCAGGCGCAATTGGGAGCGGACCAGGGAGCGGACGAAGAGTTCGCCGACTTCGGACTGCTCGGCGAGTTCGCGGGAAAACGTGTAGCCACCCGCCGGCTGGGGTGCGGCCGGACGCGGCGCCGTGACGCGGACCCGCTGCCGGAAGTTTCCCGAGGGGAGCTGTGCATCGCCGTCCGGAAGCGGGGATCCACCGTTCACACGTCGTGCACCGCCGTCGGAAAGCTGTGTGCCGCCGTCCGGGGACTCAGGAGTTTCACCGCGGTCCGCGCCACCGGTCATCCGCGCGGCCTGACCCGGGTGGCTTGCAGCTTGTCGCGGACAGAGGGCAAATGGCGCCTGCTGACCGGCAGTTCGGCGCCGTCGACCAGGATGCTGGCCCTGCCGGCGCTGATCCGCATGTGCTGGATCTGGTTCATGGCCACCAGATAGGAGCGGTGGATCCGGATGTAGCCGGCGTCGGCCCACTGTCGCTCCAGATCATTCAGCGGCACCCGGATCAGGTAGCTCGCATCGGCCGTGTGCAGCCGGGCATAATCCCCTTGGGCCTGCACGTACTTGATGTCGTCGCGCCGGATCATTTTGGTGATGCCGCCCTGGTCGACGGTGACGACTTCGGGTTTGGGGGCGCCGGCGTCCTCCATCAGTTCACAGATCCTGCGCACGGATTCCGCCAGTCGTTCTGCCCGGACCGGCTTCAGCAAATAGTCAACCGCGGCCAGCTCGAACGCCTGCAGCGCCTTGTCCTCATCGGCGGTCACGAACACGACGGCGGGCGGGCGGCTGAAACGGGAAATGACCTTGGCGATGTCCAGCCCGGTCAAAGCCGGCATGTGGATGTCCAGGAAGAGGGCATCGACGTCATGGCGTTCCAGGGCACGGAGCGCTTCGGCCCCGCTGCTGGCCCGATGGATCTGCCCGATCCGGGAATCCTGGGCCAGCAAGTACGCCAGGGCTTCCACGGCGGGGGCTTCGTCATCGGCGACAACCACATTGACCATGGGCCTCAGTCTATTAGGCTCCTGTCGGATGGGCTTCGCGCCGGGCGCGGTTCAGTCCACGCGGTTGCCCGGCTGGAACTTGGGCACGCGCAGGGTGACCAGGGTGCCGGAGCCCGGTGCCGTGTCGATGACCAGCCCATGTTCCTCGCCGTAGACCTGGCGCAGCCGCACGTCCACGTTGCGAAGGCCTACGTGGTCGCCGTCGGTCCTGCCGGCCAGGACGGCGCGCAGTCTCTCCGGATCCATGCCCACGCCGTCGTCTTCGATGGTCACCACCGCGTAGGCACCGGCGTCCTGGGCCGTGATGGTGATCCGGCCGGGGCCTTCCTTGGCTTCCAACCCGTGCCGGACCGCGTTCTCCACCAGTGGCTGCAGGGACAAGAACGGGATCACAGTGCTCAGGACTTCGGGACCGATCTGCAGACTGACCTTGAGCCGGTCGCCGAAGCGGGCGCGCTCCAGCAGCAGGTAGCGGTCAATCGACTTCAGCTCCTCGGCCAAGGTGGTGAAGTCACCGTGCCGGCGGAAGGAGTAGCGGGTGAAGTCGGCGAACTCGATCACCAGTTCCCGTGCCCGCGCGGGGTCGGTCAGGATGTAGGAGGCGATGGCATTGAGGGCGTTGTAGATAAAGTGCGGGCTGATTTGTGCCCGGAGGGCGCGCACTTCGGCTTCCATCAGCAAGGTGCGTGAGGTGTCCAGCTCGGCCAGTTCGATTTGCGTGGCTACCCAGGCGGCGACTTCGTTGGTGGCCCGCACCAGCGAAGCCTCCACGTGTCCGGTATAGGCGCCCACTGTGCCAACCACCCGCTCCTGGACCCGGATCGGAGCGAAGACTGCTTCGGACAGGCCGCGCTCTGCGGCGCGGTCCGACGTGACGCGGCCGTCGGGGAGCAACTGGTTGCCGCGGAAGACCTGGGTGCGGCCGGACGCCATTGTCTTGCCGGCCAGGCGCAGGGCGGACTCCGGCGGCTGGCTGGCGCCGTCCCAGCCCAGCACATCGTCCGGCCCGGTCAACACCAGCACCTCGGAGCCCAGCAGGCCGCGCAGGTGCCGGCTGGCCTTGCCCGCGCCGGCCGGCGTCAGCCCGGCGCGCAGGTGCTGTCCGGCCAGACCTGCCGTGTGCAGCGTGGTGTAGGTGGCGCGGTCGGCTTCGGAGCCCAGGTCCCGGTAGGAGCGGGTCAGCTTGAAGCCCACCAGCGCGATCACCCCCACCGCCACCGCGGCGAGGGCGGCGATGAGCGCGATGTCCGCGGCCGGGCTGAGCATGCTGTCCAGCCTAGCCGCTGCCGTCCGGCCGCTTGCAGTTCGGCGCAGGTGAGCGCCGTTTACCGCAGCTGGTAAACCGTTCGGCGATGCACACGGCCGGGCTGCTGGCCTGAAGAGGGCGCCAGCTAGCAGAGTGATCGCAGTCACACACCCGAAGCGTGTGCCCGAAGAGGAGGAAAAGATGGGCGACAACCCCAACCCGGACGCCGGCACCGCTGCGCCCGTGGACTTCCAAGTAGTCCAGAACAGTCCGGAATTCACCGAACTGCGCAAACGCCACCGTTCGTTCGTATTCCCGATGGCCGTGGCCTTCCTGCTGTGGTACTTCGCCTACGTGCTCTTGGCTGACTATGCGCACGACTTCATGTCCACCAAGCTCTGGGGCAACGTCAACGTCGGTCTGGTTCTGGGCCTGCTGCAGTTCGTCAGCACCTTTGCCATCACCACGTGGTACGTGCGCTACGCCAACAAGAAACTGGACCCCATTGCCACTGACATCCGCCACACGCTCGAGGACGAGGGTGTCGGCCTACCGGAGGACACCAAATGAGGCACGCCGTGAACATCCCGCTGGCCGTCACGGCCGACGACATCAAGGATTCCACCTGGGTCAACATCCTGATTTTCGCGCTGTTCGTCGGCGTGACACTGGTGGTGGTGCTGCGGGCCAGCCGGAACAACAAGACGGCCGCCGACTATTACGCTGCCGGCCGGTCGTTCAGCGGCGGCCAGAACGGCACCGCCATTGCCGGCGATTATCTGTCCGCGGCCTCGTTCCTGGGCATCTGCGGTGCGATCGCGATCAACGGATACGACGGTTTCCTGTACTCGATCGGCTTCCTGGTGGCCTGGCTGGTGGCCCTGCTGCTGGTGGCCGAACTGCTGCGCAATACCGGCAAGTTCACCATGGCCGATGTGCTCTCCTTCCGGCTGCGGCAGCGCCCGGTGCGGATCGCGGCCGCCATCACCACCTTGGCCGTGTGCTTCTTCTACCTGCTGGCGCAGATGGCCGGCGCCGGTGCACTGGTCTCGCTGCTGATCGGCATTGACTCCGAGCTGGGACAGTCCCTGGTGATCACCGTGGTCGGCGCGTTGATGATCCTGTATGTACTGGTTGGCGGCATGAAGGGCACCACCTGGGTTCAGATCATCAAAGCCTGCCTGTTGATCGCCGGCGCCTTCGTGATGACCGTTTGGGTCCTGGCGCTATACGGCTTCAACTTGTCCGAGCTGCTGGGGGCGGCGGTGGAGACTGCCGGCAATCCGGAACTGCTCAATCCGGGCCTGAAGTACGGTGTGTCGGAAGCGTCCAAGCTGGACTTCATCTCCCTGGCGCTCGCCCTGGTGCTGGGCACCGCGGCGCTGCCGCACGTGCTGATGCGCTTCTACACAGTGCCCACGGCCAAGGAGGCCCGCAAATCAGTGGTCTGGGCCATCTGGCTGATCGGCGCGTTCTACCTGTTCACCCTGGTGCTGGGCTACGGTGCCGGTGCCCTGATCGGTCCGGAAGCCATCACCAACGCTCCGGGCGGGGTCAACTCGGCCGCCCCGCTGCTGGCCTTCGCGCTGGGCGGGCCGGTGCTGCTGGGACTGATCTCCGCGGTGGCCTTCGCCACCATCCTGGCCGTGGTGGCCGGTTTGACCATCACCGCAGCCGCCTCCTTCGCCCACGACGTCTACGCGAACGTGGTGCGCAAGGGCGAGGTCGACTCGGCCGGTGAGGTCAAGGTGGCCCGGCGAACAGTGGTGGTCATCGGCGTCGTCTCCATCCTCGGCGGCATCGGCGCGCAGGGCCAGAACGTGGCCTTCCTCGTGGCGCTGGCATTCGCGGTGGCGGCATCGGCGAACCTGCCCACCATCATCTACTCGCTCTTCTGGAAGCGCTTCACCACGCAGGGAGCGTTGTGGAGCATGTACGGCGGGCTGGGCACAGCCATTGTGCTGATCGTGTTCTCGCCGGTGGTTTCCGGATCCGAGACCGCGATGATCCCGGGAGCGGACTTCGCGTTCTTTGGCCTGAGCAACCCCGGGATCGTCTCGATCCCGCTGGCGTTCTTCCTGGGCTGGCTGGGCACCGTGCTGGACAAGAACCGTGAGGACGCGTCCAAGCAGGCCGAAATGGAGGTCCGCTCGCTCACCGGTGTCGGCGCCGAGAAGGCCGTGGACCACTAAGGACCACGACGGCGGTGCGCGCTTGCTGCGGCACACCGCCACTGGCAGCACTGCGGGTCCGGCGGACGAACGCCGGGCCCGCAGGCGCGGGTGGCTCAGCCGGCGTGAGCCAGGCGCACCGGTTCGGACACGATCTTGCCGTCCCGGGTACTGAGCCCGGGCAGCAGCTCCGGCCGCCGTTTGGCCGCGGCATCGAACCCCTCGCTGGCGATCAGTTTCGCGTAGGGGAGCGTGGCGTTGGTCAGTGCGTAGGTTGAGGTGCGCGGCACGGCACCGGGCATATTGGCCACGCAGTAAAAGACCGTGTCGTGCACCTTGAAGGTGGGATCGGCGTGCGTGGTGGGGCGGGAGTCCTCGAAGCAGCCGCCCTGGTCAATCGAGATGTCCACCAGCACCGCTCCCGGCCTCATCTGGCTGACCATCTCGTTGGTCACCAGTTTCGGGGCTTTGGCGCCGGGGATCAGGACCGCTCCGATCACCAGGTCGGCCGCCAGGACGGCTTGCCGCAATTCCAGCGCATTGCTGGCGAGCGTGACGACCCGTCCCTGGTACAGGTCGTCAAGTTGCTGCAGCCGGCGGACATCGGTGTCCAACACGGTGACATTGGCCCGCATGCCCACCGCCATGGATACCGCATTGGCGCCGGCTACTCCGGCGCCAATCACCACGACGTCGGCATGCTGGGTGCCGGGGACGCCGCCCATTAGGACGCCGCGCCCGCCCAGCGGCTGCATCAACGAGTACGCACCCACTTGGGCGGCGAGCCGGCCGGCGACCTCTGACATCGGGGCCAGCAAGGGCAGCGACCTGTCGGGAAGTTGGACGGTTTCGTAGGCTATTGCCGTCGTGCCGCGGGAGCACAGCTCGCTGGTCAGGGCGGCGTCGGCAGCCAGATGCAGATAGGTGAACAGCGTCAGATCGCTGCGCAGTCGGTGGTACTCCTCCGCCACCGGCTCCTTCACCTTCAGGACCAGCTCTGCTTGCTCCCACACGGCGTCGGCCGAATCCATGATCTTCGCGCCGGCCGCGGCGTAGTCGTCGTCGGAAATGGAAGAACCAATGCCCGCGCCGGTTTCCACCAGCACCTGGTGGCCGGCGGCACTGAGCTCATGGACACCGGCCGGGGTGATGGCCACCCGGAACTCATTGTTCTTAACCTCGCGTGGCACTCCAATGCGCATGGATGCCGTCCCTTCTTCTCGGGTCGACGGCCGGTGCAGCGGGCTCCGTACCGGGCGACAGTGCAGGACTTGCTTGATGCACCGAGCTTACAACCCGCCCTCGGCTCGGACGCCGCGGGCCAGCAGCGGCTCGATCCGGAACGGAATCAACTCGTGCATGGCCAGCGAGGTGTCGGTCCGCTCCACGCCATCGATCCCCAGGATCTTGCCGTTGATCCGGAACAAATCCTCGGCGCCCTCCGAGACGACCCGGGCCAGAATGTCCGCCTGGCCTGTCACGCCGAAGGCTTCGAGCACTTCCGGGATCCGGGCCAGCTCAGCGGTGATTTGTTGGAGTTTGGGCTGGTGAACGTGGATGTGGATGAACGCTGCGAGCGGATAACCCAGGACGGCAGGATTGATCCGCCGGTCGAAGGACAGGAAGACCTGGTCCTTCTCCAGGCGCGACATGCGGGCCTGCACCGTGTTCCGCGACAGGCCGAGCTTTTGCGCCAGCGCCACGACGGTCCGCCGGGGATCCTGCGCCAGTGCTCCGAGCAGCCGCAGGTCGGTGCCGTCCAGAATCCGCATAGTGCGCAGACTAACACGCTGCGGCGCCTCCCGACAGGGCATTTTGCTCAATTTGCGCAGGCTCCATTGCGCTACTTGTGGGACGTGAGTAGTGTCACAATCACCCGCGGGCAACGGTGCCGGCGGGGCTGTCCGGCGCCGGAGATCCACAAGATGTTCCGGCCCTGAAGACGCAAAGGGAGTGTCGCAAGTGTCCTTACCAGGCACGGACCCGACCGGTCCGCTCAACGAGGAAAGCTACATCCAACTGCTCGCCCCGGACGGAACGCGGGCACCCAGCGAGGAATTCGATCCGTGGCTCCAGGACGTCGACGGCGACCGCCTGGCCGGCCTCTACCAGGACATGGTGGTGGTCCGCAGGCTGGACCGGGAAGCCACGGCTTTGCAGCGGCAGGGGGAGCTGGCCTTGTGGCCGCCGTTGCTCGGACAGGAAGCAGCCCAGATCGGGTCCGGCCGGGCCCTGCGCACACAAGACTTCGTCTTCTCCAGCTACCGCGAGAACGGCGTCGCCTACTGCCGCGGGGTGGACCTGACCGACATGATCCGGGTATGGCGCGGCAACCGGCCCTCCGGCTGGGACCCCTACGAGGTCAACATGGCGACGCCGCAGGTGATCATCGGGGCCCAAACCCTGCACGCGACCGGGTACGCCATGGCGGCCAAATTCGACGGCGACGACGCCGTGGCCGTGGCGTATTTTGGCGACGGCGCCACCTCGCAGGGAGACGTGAACGAGGCCATGGTCTTCGCCGCGAGCTTCCAGGCGCCGGTCATCTTTTTCTGCCAGAACAACCAGTGGGCGATCTCCGAACCGGTGAGCCTGCAGGCCCAGGGCAAACTGTCCGACCGTGCACCCGGATTCGGGATCCCCGGGTACCGGGTCGACGGCAACGATGTCCTGGCCTGCCTGGCCGTCACCCGCATGGCACTGGACCGGGCGCGCTCCGGCGGCGGCCCCTCCTTTATAGAGGCTGTCACCTACCGGATGGGACCGCACACGACGGCGGACGACCCCACCCGCTACCGCGACGCCAACGAGCTCGAGGACTGGAAGAGACGCGATCCCATCGACCGGCTGGCGGCCCTGCTGACCGCCCAAGGCCTGCTGGATGAGGACCTGCAGCAACGGGTCCAGGAAGCTGCCGACCAGGCCGCCGCCGAAATGCGGGCAGGGTGCACGACCATGCCCGAGCCCGCTGACCTGGAATTGTTCGAGAACGTCTACACCGCACCGCACCCCGTGCTGGCACAACAACGCCAGCAGTACGAGCGCTACCTTGATTCGTTCGAAGCCGCCGAGGGAGGCCGCTGATGACCACCATGACGTTTGGCCGTGCCATCAACACCGGGTTGCGGAAGGCCATGGAGAACGACCCCAAGGTGGTGATTATCGGCGAGGACATTGGTGCGCTGGGCGGGGTCTTCCGCATCACCGACGAACTCCAGAAAGATTTCGGCGCCCATCGGGTGATTGATGCACCACTGGCCGAGTCGGCCATCCTGGGCACCGCCGTCGGAATGGCCTACCGCGGCTACCGGCCGGTGTGTGAAATCCAGTTTGACGGTTTCATCTATCCCGCGTTCGACCAGATTGTCAGTCAGGTGGCCAAGCTGCACTACCGCACCCGCGGCCGGGTGAAGATGCCGCTGACCATCCGGGTGCCCTTCGGCGGTGGCATCGGCGCGGCCGAACACCACTCCGAATCGCCGGAGGCCTATTTCACTCACACCTCCGGATTGCGGGTGGTGGCGGTGTCCAACCCGCAGGACGCCTGCACGATGATCCAGCAGGCCATCGCCGCCGACGATCCGGTGGTCTACTTCGAACCCAAGCGGCGCTACCACACCAAGGGCGAGGTGGACGAGAGCGCGCTGGATGCCGCGCTGCCTATGGATAGCGCGCGGGTGGAGGTGCCCGGGTCCGACGTGACCCTGGTGGCCTACGGCGCGCTGGTCCAGACCGCCCGGGAGGCGGCCCGGGCGGCTGAGGACGATGGCGTGTCGGTGGAGGTTATTGATCTGCGTTCGCTCTCGCCGCTGGACTATCCCACCGTAGAGGCCTCGGTCCGCAAGACGGGCCGCTTGGTGATCACGCACGAGGCGGCCCGAACCGGCGGGCTCGGCGCCGAGATCGCGGCCAGCCTGACAGAGCGCTGCTTCTACCACCTGGAGCATGCTCCGGTGCGGATCACCGGGATGGACATCCCGTACCCGCCGGCCAAAATGGAGCGGCACCACCTGCCGGACCTGGACCGGATACTGGACGGCGTGGACCGGGTGCTCGGCCGGCCGAATTCACTGACCGGACTGGAGGACTGATTCCGTGGGGATCAAGGTATTCAAGCTGCCGGATCTGGGCGAGGGGCTGACCGAATCGGAAATCGTCAGCTGGAATGTTGCCGAGGGCGATCCTGTTCAGCTGAACCAGATTCTGGGTGAAGTGGAAACGGCCAAGGCGGTGGTCGAGTTGCCTTCCCCGTTCTCCGGGGTGGTGCGCACGCTGCATGAACCGCCTGGAACGACGGTCAGCGTGGGGGCACCCATCGTTTCCATCGAAGTGGAAGACTCGGGGCAGCCGGACGCAGGCGGAAGGACCTCCGGGGAGCGGGCGCCGCAGCGCGAGGCGAATCTGGTGGGGTACGGCGCGGCAGCCGACCTGAACGGCCGGCCTGCCCGGCGCCGGCGGAAGAGCCTGGGGGACCGGCCATCGAGCACGGGCCCTTCCCGTCCGGCAGGAGGGCCGGACGGCGGACCCGGGGTGGCCGCAGCAGCCAATGGCGGCAGGCCGGTCGCTCTGCCGGCGCGGACTGCCGCAGCGCCGGCCGCGGAATCTGTGGGCCGCACCGAAGCGCCCGAGCGGCCCCGTTCCACGCCCCCGGTGCGGAAGCTGGCCAAGGACCTGGGCGTCGACCTGGCACTGGTCTCCGGGACCGGCGAGCGGGGACTCATTACCCGGGCGGACGTCCAGGCCTTCCTTGACTCCGGCCCGTCCGCGGCGATGGCTGCGGCCGCCTCCACGGGACCCACCGGCCGGTGGCTGGGAGGCGCGGCCGGGGCCGAGACGCGGATTCCGGTCAGGGGCGTGCGCAAGGCCACGGCCGACGCCATGGTGGCCAGCGCCTTCACCGCGCCCCATGCGACATCGTTCCTGACCCTTGATGTGACGGCGAGCATGGAACTGATCTCCCGGCTCAAAGCGGGCAAAGCCTTCACCGGCGTGAAGCTGACCCCGCTGACCATCACGGCCAAGGCGCTGTGCCTGGCACTGGACCGTCACCCGGAACTGAACGCCCGCTGGGACGAGGCCGCCGGCGAAATTGTGCAACAGAACTACGTGAATCTGGGCATTGCCGCGGCAACCCCCCGCGGACTCATCGTGCCGCACGTCAAGGACGCGCATCGAATGGACCTGCGTCGACTGGCCGAGGCGTTGGGGGAGCTGACCGAAACGGCGCGTGCCGGCAAGACCCCGCCATCGGCCCTGCGCGGGGGGACCATCTCGATCACCAACATCGGGATCTTCGGCATCGACGCAGGAACACCAATTATGAACCCGGGGGAGTCTGCCATCCTGGCCGTCGGTGCGGTCCGGCGCCTACCGTGGGAATACCGCGGCGAGGTCGCGCTGCGGGACGTGATGACCCTGAGCCTGAGCTTCGATCACCGGGTGGTGGACGGGGCACAGGCAGGACGTTTCCTGGCGGACATCGGCAGCATCCTCTCGGACCCGGCCATGGTGCTGGCGATGGTGTGATCCGGGCCGGAGTCGAAGACCAGACACAAACGCCGCGCGGCTGAACCGCGCGGCGTTTGTCCTGAAGCAGCGACGGTCCTGGGGCTAGGCCAGCTCCAGGATCTCCTCGGTGACCACTGCGCCGCGCGCGTTGGCGAATCCCTGGGCTTCGCCAACGGTCCGGAAGCCGAGCTTGTGCAGCACCTTGACGGAGCCGAGGTTGTCCTTGACCACCCGTGCCCGGATGGGACGGGCGGTGAACTCCTTCAGGAAAGCTTCAACGGCTGCGGTGGTGACGCCCTTGCCCCACTGCGACTTCGCCGTCCAATAGCTCAATTCCGGGTAGCCCTCATTCGGGTAAGCCAACACGCTGCCCACCACTTCGCCGTCGACGGTGACGGTGCGAACAGTAATGGTCTCGTCGTCGAGCAGGCTCTGCCAGTGCAGATTGAAGACGCCGCGGTCCGACGGATTCTTGGCGGCGAATGCGGCCATATGGTTGGCGTCAGGATCCTGCTGGTACTCGAAGAACTCGTCGAGGTCGGCAGGTTCTACGGGACGAAGCTCAATCACAGCAGACCTTTCGGCTAGATGGTATTTGATACACCCTACTCGGCTTTCAAAGCGGCCCATGCCATTTGTTCCAGCAGATTTCGGCGCCAGGCTTCCCGCGGCGGCCTGCTCCGGTGGGTCGAATGCGGCGTCGAGTTGATCAGCCCGAAGACGGCGTGTGCGCGCACCCGCAATTGCGCCGCGTCGGCGTCGGGCAACAGCCGCGCCAACACGGAAACCCACACTTCCACATAGGTGCGCTGCAGGGTCCGGACAATCGCCGAGTCCTCCGGTGGCAGGCTGTCCAGATCCCTGTCGTGGACGCGGATGACGTCCGGGTTCTTCAAGGCAAAGTCCACGTGGAAGGCGACCAGGCCGCGCAGCGCTTCCTCGGCGTTGTGCTCGCTGTCTGCCACCTCTTGGCCGCCGTCAAGCAGGTCCTGGCTGACACCGGTCAGAAGTGCGGCCAGGACGGCATGTTTGCTGTTGAAATGCCGGTAGACAGCCGGGCCGCTGACACCCGCCGCAGAGCCGAGGTCTTCAATGGAGACGCCGTTGAACCCTCGCTCGGCGAAGAGCCGGGCAGCTGCGTCCAGCAAAGCGGCCCGGCGGGTGGCCTTGGCCAGCGACCGGCCGGTCTGGCGTGCCTGGACGTCGGCCTGCGGTGCTGTCGGCATGGATCGTTCCCTCGCGCAGATGCTGATGAATGCTGGACAAGACAGTGAGCGGCCACTAGCCTGATTTCAGTTAGTACAGACTAACCAAAATGTGTCGTGCAGGCCAGTTGTTTTCAGATGCCGTGGGCAGCGGGCTGCAGATGCGCAACGGCTTCGGCCAGGAAGGTGTCGATGGAGACACTCGCTTCCCGGGTGGACACTACCAGTGAAAGCTTCCGGACCAACGACGCGGCCCAGCGCCGGCTGGCCGCGGAACTGCACGAGCGCCTGGCCTCTGCGGCGTTGGGCGGGCCGGAGGGCTCGCGCCAGCGGCACCTGGACCGGGGCAAGTTGCTGCCGCGCGACCGGGTGGACACGCTGCTGGACGAGGGCAGCCCGTTCCTGGAGATCGCCCCGCTGGCCGCCGAGGGGATGTACGACGGCGATTCGCCGGGTGCCGGGATGATCGCGGGTGTGGGCTTGGTGCACGGCCGTCACGTCCTGGTTGTGTGTAACGACGCGACGGTCAAGGGCGGCACCTACTACCCGATGACGGTCAAGAAGCACCTGCGCGCCCAAGAGGTGGCGCTGGAGAACAATCTGCCCTGCATCTATCTGGTGGATTCCGGCGGCGCGTTCCTGCCCAAGCAGGACGAGGTGTTCCCGGACCGCGAGCACTTCGGCCGGATCTTCTTCAACCAGGCGCGGATGTCGGCAGCGAAAATCCCACAGATCGCGGCGGTGCTCGGTTCCTGCACGGCAGGCGGCGCCTACGTTCCTGCCATGAGCGACGAGACCGTGATCGTCCGCAACCAGGGAACCATCTTTCTGGGCGGCCCGCCGCTGGTGAAAGCGGCCATCGGGGAAGTTGTCACCGCGGAGGAGCTGGGCGGCGGCGAGCTGCACGCACAAACCTCGGGAGTAACTGACCACCTGGCGGAGAACGACGTGCATGCGCTGGAAATAGTCCGCGACATCGTTTCCACCCTTGGTCAGTCGACACCGGCCTGGGAGACGGCGCCGGTGGAGGCGCCCGCTGCCGATCCCCAGGAAATCTACGGCGCCGTGCCGGTGGACGTCAACGCCGGCTACGACGTCCGCGAGGTCATTGCCCGGCTTGTGGACGGCAGCCGCTTCCACGAGTTCAAGCGGGAGTACGGCACCACCTTGGTCACCGGATTCGCCCGCCTCCACGGCCATCAGGTGGGCATTGTGGCGAACAACGGTGTGCTTTTTTCCGAATCGGCCCTCAAGGGTGCGCACTTCATTGAGCTCTGCGACCAGCGGGGCATCCCGCTGGTCTTCCTGCAAAACCTTTCCGGCTTCATGGTGGGCCGCGACTACGAGGCAGGGGGCATCGCCAAGCACGGGGCCAAGATGGTGACTGCAGTGGCCACGGCCCGGGTGCCGAAGCTGACAGTGGTGATCGGCGGGTCCTTTGGCGCCGGCAACTACTCGATGTGCGGACGCGCCTACTCGCCGCGCTTCCTCTGGATGTGGCCGGCGGCGCGGATTTCCGTGATGGGCGGCAACCAGGCGTCCTCAGTGCTGGCCACGGTCAAGCGCGACCAGTTGGAAGCCCGGGGAGAGGACTGGAGCGCCGACGCCGAGGAAGCGTTCAAGGCACCCATCCGGGAGCAGTACGAAGCCCAGGGCAACCCGTACTACTCCACCGCCCGGATCTGGGACGACGGCATCATTGATCCGGCGCAGACCCGCACAGTGCTGGGCCTCGCCCTGGATGTCTGTGCCAACAGCCCGCTGCCGGAAACTTCCTTCGGCCTCTTCAGGATGTGATCACAGTGTTCGAAACCGTCCTGGTGGCCAACCGCGGCGAAATTGCCTGCCGCGTCATCCGCACCTTGCACACCATGGGCATCCGTGCCGCTGCCGTGTATTCGGATGCCGACGCCGGTGCGCGCCACGTGCGCGAGGCCGACATTGCGGTGCGGATCGGGCCGGCGCCCGCCGCTGAAAGCTACCTGCGCATCGACGCCGTCATCGAAGCGTGCAAGGCCACAGGTGCGGAGGCTGTCCACCCCGGCTATGGCTTCCTCAGCGAGAACGTGGCGTTTGCCCAGGCGCTGGAGGCAGCGGGCATTGTCTTTATTGGCCCCAACGTCGGGGCGATCGGGATCATGGGAGACAAGATCCGCTCCAAGAACCACGTGGCGTCGCATTCGGTTCCGGTGGTCCCGGGCATCGCCGAGCCCGGGCTCGATGACGCCGGGCTGGTAAGGGCCGCCGACGACGTCGGCTACCCGCTCCTGATCAAGCCGTCGGCAGGGGGCGGCGGCAAGGGCATGCAGGCGGTGCGGCGGCCGGAAGAGCTCCCCGCGGCTCTCGCTGCAGCCCGCCGCGTCGCCGCCTCCGCGTTCGGTGACGACACGCTGTTCCTGGAGCGGTTGATTGCCCGGCCCCGGCACATCGAGGTGCAGGTGCTCTGTGACCAGCACGGCAATACCATCCACCTGGGCGAGCGCGAGTGTTCGCTGCAGCGCCGGCACCAGAAGGTCGTGGAGGAGGCACCGTCGTCGCTCCTGGACGGAGCCACCCGTGCCGGAATCGGCGAGGCAGCCTGCAACGCCGCCCGCTCGGTGGAGTACACCGGCGCCGGAACCGTGGAGTTCCTGGTCTCCGATGACGCTCCGGACGAGTTCTTTTTCATGGAGATGAATACCAGGCTGCAAGTGGAGCACCCTGTCACGGAGCTGGTGACCGGGTTGGACCTGGTGGAGTGGCAGGTGCGGATCGCGGCCGGTGAGGTGCTCACGCTGGCGCAGTCCGACGTCGTGCTCACGGGGCATGCGGTGGAAGCCCGCGTCTATGCGGAAGATCCAGCGCAACAGTTCCTGCCGTCGGCCGGCACCGTGCTGGAGCTGACCGAAGCCGGGGGTGAAGGCGTCCGGGTGGACAGCTCGCTGTTGCCCGGCCTGGTGATCCCGCAGGACTACGATCCGCTGCTGGCCAAAGTGATTGCCTGGGGCGAGGACCGCCAGCAAGCCCTGGCCAGGCTCGACGGCGCGCTGGCCGGCACCACGGTGCTGGGGGTCCATACCAACATCGAGCACCTTCGCAGCCTGCTGGCCGACGACGATGTGCGGGCCGGGCGGCTCGACACAACGCTGATTGACCGGAAAATCGAGCACCAGCAGTTCCGCCGGCCCAGCGACGCCGAACTGGCTGTGGCCGCCGTGGACTGGCTGCTCCGGCAGGACCTGCAGTCCCGGACCGGTGCGGGAGCCCGGGCGGGGTCCGCGTGGCAGCATGATGGCTGGCGGCTGAGCACCCCGCGCCGGCGGACCGTCAGTTTCGACCTCGGTGGCGGGGGAGTGCGGGATGTGGCGGTGGCCTGGACGGGGGATCCGGCGGCCGGCACACCCTGCGGTGCCGTGGTTACGGCCGGGGGCAGTAGCCACACCGTCACGCTGGATCCGGCCGCCCGCGCCGCGGAAGTCAACGGAATCCGCAGGCCGTTGCGCCACGCGTTCGGCGGGGACGGAACCATGTGGATCGGCGACGCCGGCTGGTCTGCCCGGCTGACCGTCCGCAGCCGCGAGCGCAGGCTCGCCGACACCCTGGCGTCAGTCCGGCGGGCAGAGGGCCAGGCATCACCGGAGGTGCGCTCGCCGATGCCCGGGACGGTGACGTCGGTGGCGGTGGTCAACGGCGAACAGGTCGCGGAAGGCCAGCCACTGCTGACGGTGGAAGCAATGAAGATGGAACACCAGTTGAGCGCCGGGATGGCCGGCGAAGTGAACATCAACCTCAAACCCGGCGACCTGGTCAAAGCCGGCCAGATTGTCGCCGTCGTACGGGCAGCCGATCCTGCCTGAAGGACATGAACAGAAAGGGTCATGACCATGCCTGACTTTTCACTAAGCGAGGACTATCAGGACCTGGTGGACACCGTCCGGGAATTTGCCCGCGAGGTGGTGGCACCGGTGTCCGCGCGGCACGACGAGGAGCACAGCTTTCCGTACAAAGTGGTGGAACAGATGGGCGAGATGGGCCTGTTCGGACTCCCGTTCCCGGAGGAGTACGGCGGCATGGGCGGAGACTACTTCGCGCTCGCCTTGGCGCTGGAAGAACTGGGGGCGGTGGACCAATCGGTCGCCATCACGCTGGAGGCAGGGGTCTCGCTGGGAGCCATGCCCATCTACCGCTTCGGCAGCGAGGACCAGAAGCGGCAGTGGCTGCCCATGCTGGCCAGCGGCGAGGCGCTCGCCGGTTTCGGCCTGACCGAACCGGAGGCAGGCTCGGATGCCGGCGGCACGAAGACCCGGGCCGAGCTGGTCGACGGGCAGTGGGTGGTCAACGGGCACAAGGAGTTCATCACCAACTCCGGCACCGAGATCTCCCGGCTGGTGACGGTTACCGCTGTCACCGGCACGTCCGAGCGCGAAGACGGAACGGTGAAGAAGGAAATCTCCACCATCCTGGTTCCGACAGACACACCGGGCTTCACCGCCGAGAAGGCGTACAACAAGGTGGGCTGGAACGCGTCCGATACGCATCCGCTGACCCTGGACAATGTCCGCGTTCCGGAAGCAAACCTGCTCGGCAGGCGCGGCCGCGGCTACGCGAACTTCCTGCAAATCCTGGACGAGGGCCGGATCGCCATCGCGGCGCTGGCCACCGGCGCCGCCCAAGGCTGTGTGGATGAAGCCGTACGCTACGCCAAGGAGCGGCAGGCTTTCGGCAGCACTATCGGTTCCTTCCAAGCCATCCAGTTCAAGATCGCCCGGATGCAGGCCCGCGCCCATACCGCCCGGCTGGCGTACTATGACGCCGCGGCCAGGATGCTGGCCGGCCGGCACTTCAAAACGCAGTCGGCGATTGCCAAGATGGTGGCAGGGGAGGCCGCCATGGACAACGCCCGCGACGCCACCCAGATTTTCGGCGGCTTCGGGTTCATCAACGAGTTCCGGGTGGCGCGCCACTACCGCGATTCGAAAATCCTGGAGGTCGGAGAGGGCACCACCGAAGTGCAGCTGATGCTGATCGCCCGGGAACTGGGACTATGAGCCAAGACACACTGGTCGGGAAAAGGCGCAGTCACGAGGCGGGAGCCCGTGCAAGGAGGAGGGCGCAGTGATCAACAAGGTAGTGGCTTCCGCCGCTGAGGCGGTGGCCGATATACCGGACGGGGCCTCGCTGGCCGTGGGCGGCTTTGGCCTGTGCGGCATCCCGGTGGCGCTGATCCAGGCCCTGCACGACGCCGGCACCACCGATCTGGAGACGATCAGCAACAACTGCGGGGTGGACGACTGGGGGCTGGGCGTGCTGCTGGCAGACGGGCGGATCCGGCGCACCATCAGCTCCTATGTGGGCGAAAACAAGGAGTTCGCCCGGCAGTTTTTGGCCGGCGAGCTGGAAGTGGAGCTGACGCCCCAGGGCACGCTGGCAGAGAAGCTGCGGGCAGGCGGTGCCGGGATCCCCGCCTTCTACACCGCCGCCGGCGTCGGCACGCAGGTCAGTGAGGGCGGTTTGCCGCGCCGCTATGCCGCCGACGGCTCGGTGGCCAAGGCGTCCGAGCCCAAGGAGGTACGCAGCTTCGCCGGTGCGGACTACGTGCTGGAGGAATCGCTGCGCCCGGACTTCGGGCTGGTGCACGCGTGGAAGGGCGACCGGCTGGGCAACCTGGTGTTCCACGTCACCGCCATGAATTTCAACCCGCTGTGCGCCATGGCCGGCAAAGTCACCATTGCCGAGGTGGAGGAACTCGTGGAGCCGGGCGAGCTGGACCCGCAGGAGATCCACACGCCGGGCATTTTCGTCCAGCGCGTGGTGGTGGCGCCCGGGGTGGAAAAGCGGATCGAAAAACGTACCGTCCAACTGGCCGGCCGCGAGACCGGGCCGACCGGGAACTAGAGGGAGCACACCCATGGCGTTAACGCGCAACGAACTGGCCGCACGGGTGGCCCAGGAGCTGGAAAACGGGCAGTACGTGAACCTGGGCATCGGTATGCCCACCCTGATCCCCAATTACATTCCCGACGGCGTGGAAGTCATCCTGCACTCGGAAAACGGCATTCTGGGCGTCGGGCCGTATCCGACCGAGGACAAGGTTGATCCTGATCTGATCAACGCCGGCAAGGAAACCGTGACCCTTAACCGCGGTGCGGCGATCTTCGACTCCGCAGCCTCTTTCGGCATGGTCAGAGGCGGGCACGTGGACGTGGCCGTTCTCGGTGCCATGCAGGTGGCCCGGAACGGGGACCTGGCCAACTGGATGATCCCGGGCAAGATGGTCAAGGGGATGGGCGGAGCCATGGATCTGGTTTTCGGGGCCAAGCGCCTGATTGTCATGATGGAGCACGTGGATAAGAGCGGGAATCCCAAGATCCTCACCGAATGCACCTTGCCGCTCACCGGCAAGGGGTGCGTGGACACCATCATCACCGACCTCGCGGTCGTCGACGTGACAGAGCAGGGACTGGTGCTGCGCGAGACTGCCCCGGGCGTGGACGTCCAGGACGTCGTGGCAGCCACCGGCGCGGAGCTCCGGGTTGACCAGTACCAGGCCGGTGCCCGGTGAATACCGACGCCGGGGCAGCGGCGACGCCCTCCGAGGCCGCCGGGGCGCAGAAAGTCATCATCCAGCGCGGCCTGTACTTCGAGGAGATCGAAGCGGACGTTATCTACGCACACCGTCCGGGGCGGACCGTCACCGAGGCGGACAACGTGTTCTTCACCACCGCCACCATGAACAACCAGGCCCTGCACCTGGACGCAGCGTGGGCAGCGGGGCAGCCGTTCGGCCAGCGGCTGATGAACTCGATGTTCACCCTGGCTACAGTGGTGGGCCAATCGGTCGGCCAGCTGACCCAGTCCACCATTGTGGCCCAGCTGGGCATGACGGACGTGACCTTTCCGCACCCGCTCTACCACGGGGACACGCTCTACACGGAGACGGTGGTCACCGACAAGCGGCTCTCCCGGTCCCGTCCGGGCACGGGCGTGGTCACCATGCACCATACCGGCCGGAACCAGCACGGCGACGTGGTGGCCACGGTGACGCGCAGTTGCCTGATGTGGACCAAGGACGGTCACGCAGCCGCAATAGCCGGCTCGGAAACCAGCGACGCCGAATTGTGGGACGGCCGGGCAGAGGACAGGAACCGGTGACCGGCTTCGGCCTGGGACCGGCTATCCTGTTCTGTCCGGCGGACCGGCCGGACCGCTACGGCAAGGCCGCGGAGCGCGCCGACGCGGTGATCCTGGACCTGGAGGATGCGGTTGCTCCGGCGGACCGGGCCGCCGCGCGGGAAGCTGTGATCAACAACCCGCTGGACCCGGCGCGGACGATGGTGCGGGTCAACGCGGTCGGGACCGAGGACCACACGCTGGACATGGAGGCGGTAGCCCTGTCCGGCTACCGCACCATCATGCTGGCCAAAGCCGAAGACGCGGCAGACGTCGGCGGGCTGGGGGAGTACTCGGTGGTGGCGCTCTGCGAGACCGCCCTCGGCGTGCTGCACGCGGCGGATTTGGCGCGCTGCCCCAACGTGGCGGCCTTGATGTGGGGCGCAGAGGACCTGGTGGCCTCGCTGGGCGGCAGCTCCAGCCGGTTTGAGTCCGGAACCTACCGGGACGTCGCCCGGCAGGCACGCGCCCAGGTGCTCCTTGCCGCCGGCGCGTACGGCAAGGCCGCCATCGATTCGGTCTATCTGGACATCGCTGACCTCGGCGGGCTGGCGGCCGAAGCCGCTGACGCCGTGGCTTCTGGATTCTTAGCCAAGGCCATCATCCACCCCGGCCAGGCCGACGCCGTGCGGGGAGCCTTCCGTCCGGGGCAGGAGGAAATCGACTATGCGGCGGCCGTGTTGGCCGCCGCCGCCAACGAACCCGGAGTGTTCCGGTTCCGCGGCAGAATGGTCGACGGGCCGGTGGTCAAGCACGCGGAGCAAATCCTGGCGCGGGCCGGCCAAACCGGTCTTACCGGGTGAGCAGGTAGAACTTCTCCGGCCGGCCTGCGGCCCCGTAGCGCGGGGTGATCCGGGCCTCGCCACGCGACACCAGATACTCCAAATAGCGCCGTGCGCTCACTCTGGCCATGCCCAGTCGCCCGGCCACTTCCGATGCCGAGGCCGCGGCGCCGGCTGCCTTCAGGTCGGCGATGACGGCTTCCATGGTGGGCAAGGACAATCCCTTGGGCAGCGGGACGGCAGACCCGGAACCGGTCAGCGTGGCGGCGGAACGCGCGCTCCGGGGCGCGTCCCTTCCGGCGGCAGACCGCGGCCACGCCTTTGGAGGGTCAACGGGACGGCCGGGCACGGGGCCTTGGGCCCGTGTGGACGCAGCTTCCCGGGCGGATCCTCCGGCGTCCAGCTGCGGCGCGAGCAACCGGTCGATGCCGTCCTGGTCCAGCACTGCGTAGTGGCCGCTGCCGCTGATCTGCCGGCGGTGCTCCACATAGGCGTCCAGCCGGTCCATCAAAACCCGCGCGTTGAATGGCTTGACCAGGTAGTGGAGCACTCCGCCGGCCATCGCCGCCCGCACCGTGTCCAGTTCGCGTGCCGCAGTAATCGCGATGACGTCAACAAGCTCCCCGGGAAGGTTTCGGACTGCGCGCAGCACTTCGATGCCGCTCATGTCCGGCAGGTGGATGTCCAGCAGCACCAGTTCGGGGCGCAGCGCGGCGACCATGGCAAGCCCCTCGGCCCCGGTGTACGCGGTGCCCACGGCGTCGAAGGCACCGTGGGCCAGCAGGAAGCCGGTGTGCACACCGGCGACCTCTTGGTCGTCGTCGATGACGACCGTGCGGATCTGGTTCATGGGACCGGAATTCCTTGCGGTCGGGAGTTCGGCGGGGTCGGCGAGAAGCTTACCGTGAACTCGGCGCCGCCGGAGGCCGAGGCGGCCACCCGGGCGCTGCCACCGCGCCGTGCCGCGACGCGGCTGACCAGTGCGAGGCCAAACCCCCGGCTGCCCGGCAGTGCTGCTTCCTTGCTGGAGACGCCCGGTTCGAAGATGCGCCGCTGTTCTTCCGGCGGGACCCCGGGACCATCGTCGGCGACCGTGATGGCGCAACCGCCGGGACCACTGGTGACGGCGACGGTGATGGTTCCCTGCAGCCCCACTGCTTCGATGGCGTTGTCGATCAGGTTGCCGAGCACGGTGACCGGATCGGTGGTGCCGTCCGGGGCCAGCACGGACTCCGGATCAATGAGCAGGCTGATGCCCTTTTCGTCGCAGATGGTCGTCTTGGCCATCAACAAACTGGCGGCGTCCGGATCAGTGATCCCCGGCGCCAGTTCACCGGCCACGACGGAACCGCCGTGCCCGGAACGCGAGATGAAATCCACTGCCTGCTGGGTGCGGCCCAGCTCCAGCAGCCCGGAGACCACGTGCATCTTGTTGGAGAACTCGTGTGCCTGGGCACGCAGCGCCTGGGTGACGTCCCGCGCGCCGTCCAGATCCTGCAGCAGTTGGTGCAGTTCGGTGCGGTCCCGGAGGATGAGCACGCTGCCCACGCGGCGCGAGTCCACCGTGGCGGCGTTGGCCCGGGCCAGCAGCACGCGTTCACCGGCGAGGACTGTTTCGTCGGCCCCTCCGGTGGCTGCCAGCATTGCCGCCAATCCTGGTTCCAGAATCGTGGTTGCCGGCTGGCCCAACGCCGCATCGGAGACCTCCAGCAGGCGCTTGGCCTCATCATTGAGCAAGGCGATGCGCCCGCGGTCGTCCACGGCGACCACGCCTTCACCGATGCCATGAAGCATGGCGTCGCGGGTCTCCAACAGGGCGGCGATTTCCTCCGGCTCAAGCTGGTAGATCCGCCGCCACACCAGCCGGGAGATGTAGATCGCGCCGGCCGAACCGACCAGCGCCGCCGCGATGAGCCAGGCCAACAGTACGGGCAGGTCGTCGTTGAGGTCATCGCGCAGCGTCGATTCCAGCGTGCCGACAGAAGCCGTGCCGATCACTTCGGAACCCGACCGGTTATAAATCGGAACCTTCACACGCCATGATTCGCCCAAGGTCCCGGTCTGCCGGCCGACATAGGTTTCGCCGGACAAGGGAATGGACGGATCGGTGGAAACCATCTGTCCGATCAATGCCTTGTTCGGGTGGGAGTAACGGATACCGCTGCTGTCCGTGACCACCACATACGTCACCCCGGTGGATTGGGCGATCAGCTCGGCGATGGGCTGGATGGTCTCGCTGGGGTTTGCGTCGTCGAAGGCCTCGACGATGGAGGGCAGCTGGGCCACCGAGCGGGCGACGCCGATCATCCGCCCTTCGTAGGCGTCACGGATCTGCTGCTCCTGCATTGAGATGGCGACCGAGCCGGCCACCAGCACAACGACGAGCAGGATGGACAGCTGCAGCGCAAACAGCTGGGCCCGCAGGGACAGGGATCGGAACACCCCGCCATTTTCGCACGCTGTTAGCTGCGCCACAGGCGAGGGTGGTTGTGACCACAATGACCAATACGGCCACAATGACCGCATTCTTCCCGGATGCGGGGCCGGTCCCTACGCTGGGCGGACGGCGCGGTGATGCCCATCACGCCGGTTGGAGGAGGAAGAACCTAC
>NZ_JBNHHB010000066.1:0-27329 GCF_059091905.1 Arthrobacter sp. Dra40 | reverse complement strand
CAGATACGACTTCCACCGGCTCAACAACGGTGACCCCGCAAATGTTCGCTGTGACAATCACGTCGTCACCTTGCGAGACCGGGCCCGGTGCATCTACAGAAAAGCCACTCGCGGTTTTCACCTTCCATCGGAGCACATCGAAAGCGGCTTGCTCCCATTTGACGTCGCCTCGTCCCACAACCGACGTAACCTCGGATCGACGATATCCGCGGTCACTACTGGGCCATCCCGGTAAAGCCGGACTCGTCATGCCGCATCCCTTCGCGTCCTGCACTTACTCTCAGTTGACCCTCATTCTCGTCTACACGTAGACAGACCAGTGATTGCTAATCCACGAGGTCGGTTTTTGCACAGCCTTTGAACCGGTGGCTGCCTGTCCCACAGGGCGGTTGTAGGTCCTGAAGCAGCGACGTCTATTGAGATGTCAGAGTGAAATCTATGACTCTAGCCTCAAGACGTTAGGAATTGCAGATTAGAACCCTATCCTGACGTCTTTCAGCTATCTTCCGGACGTCAGGTTGGTGTGTACTCCATCCGGACACTGAGCGACATCATGAAAGCCGCATGCGCTCTTTGCCATGAGTCGCTTCCGCACACCTGATTGGGAGACGCCCTATCGGGATTAGTTTTGAGACGAAGAGTAGGCGTGGCGCCGTACTGTCGGAGGTACCGCTCGCTTCAGCTACGTCTGGTTCTGCGGCGGGCACATAGTCTGACCGGATGACACAGCGGTGGCCCGTCAAATAGTTAGCAAGTGGCGCTTGCGGTGGATGGTGGTGCAGAGGACCAATAGCATGGTGCTAGACAGCATGAGAAGCACCGAAATTGCCCAGGCCGGAACGGCGTGCACTGCTATCCACTGTAGGAAAGCGTTCGAGCCGGATGGTTGCATGTAGTCGCCGTAGCGAATAGGCGTTGAAATGCCGAGTATCGCTACAAACCTCATAACGAATCCGAGAGCAGCAGCACCCGAAGCAACCAGAATCATGCCTCGCCACTGCTCGGGTCGCCGAAGACTGATATTTCGGGGCCTAGCAAAGCGATAGAAAACCATCAAGGCGCAACCTGCACCGAGACCTAGGCAAATGATTTGCATCAAAAAAGCTGGGAAAAGCAGTGAAAGCGTCGCCACTGTCAGGGAAAGCCACGGTAGCAAGACAGAGACTTCAGGGTTACTGCTATTGGCACCGGATTCGTTTGCGACTGTCACGCTGATTCAACCTCTTCTAGCGGCTCACCCAATGGTCCCTCCTTTGGGACATCAAAACCCGGCACTAATCGTGTCAATCGTAGTCTGGGTCACTTATCGATCGTGACGCATGAAATTTCGAAGACCATAGCAGGAACGTCTAGCGGAACGGTTGCCTTCTATAGCCCGATGGTCGTCGGTTGGCCAGACAGCGTTGATGGCTTCAAATCTCTTGTAGTCTCCCAGGTGGAGCTTGGTCCTCAAGACAGGGCGGCACAGGGGGAAACAATGGATGGACAGGCAGGCTTTGACGCCTTGCTGCACATGCTTTCCGTGATCCGCGGCGAAGACATCCGGTACCCGATGTCCGCCACGGTGGAGGAAACGGATGAGACGGGCCGGCGGTCCTTCTCACGGGTCCGGGTCAGCGACCGGGCACACTCTTGGAGGGTGGAGGAGGACGACCAGACGATCTCCTACAGCCCTAAGGAGGGGCTGGTTTTCCACCGCGGGACGGCCGCCGAGTACCTGGGGCACCAGCGCGCCGACTGGATCCCGCCGTCTGTCCAGGCGTTCTATCCGCTGAAAATGCGCATTTGGGGCGGCTATGCGGACGACCTGCGGATTTCGGGAGCCGAGCGCCAGGGAGGCGGAGTGCTGCTGTCCCTGGTGTACAGGGAGGACGAGGGGTACACGGCAACGGCACTTTTCGACGACGAATACGGTGTGGTGACCGAATTCCGGGAACCGGTCCGCTCACTGATCCTGCGGGACCTTCGAACAGATATTCCCGGGCCGGAAAAGGGCGCCTGAAAAATGCCCGCCGGAGACCGCGAGCTACTTGTCTTTCGCGCGTCGGCCCCGTTCCTCCTATATATGCCAGTCCATCAGCCGGGGCCGTGAGCCCGGCGGGGTGGCCGGTGCCGCAAAGCTTCCGCCGTGGCCGCGCAGTGACGGTTAGGCTGGGGCCATGATCCGCAAAAGGTGCCCCGGCGGGCCTTTTTGCGGGCGGGGTATGCGCGATTTCGGTGGTCTTAGTTTTTCGGGGACTTTTCCCCGTAGAGAGCGGAGCCGAAGGTCTCGCGGTGGGGGACCGGCTTGCGAGACAGTCAGGCCGAGGTGCGCAGGGTCGGGCCGCGAGCAGGGAAGGAATGCGATCTAGACCTGGGATAACCATGCTCCTTTATAACGGAGACTTGTATGGCAGGTGGTTGGCAGCTTGCGAACTACAGACGACCTGCGTCCAGGGTTTCCCCTGTTTGGACATCTGAAGGTATGACAGAGCCAAGCCGTCGGGGACGGAGCTGTATCGGCAGGGATAATCTCATCATTGTTCTCCGGCCAGTGCCCGCATGAGCCAACGGAGACTCCTGTGTCGCGTGAACTACGGCCAAGAGGGGGCTGATACTGGTGAGGCCAACCCCACCCGGTCGTGAACCGGGTACTACAGTGGATGCATGGCTGCCAGCCGCAATCCGCTCGACGACCTTCGCGATACCATCGGCCATCTAACCGATCAGCTCAAGCTGCACGGTTCGGAGCGCGTCGACCTGGTCGGTGATCTCATCGGTGCGAGGCCCGGGCCGGCCCGGCCGCTGTCCGAGGTGCAAGCCGAGCTCGACTCGCTGGTCGGACTGGAGACCGTGAAGGAACAGGTGCGGGCCCTCGTCGCACTGCTCCAGGTGCAGGCCCGCCGTAAGGCGCACGGCCTGCCGGAGGTGGCCACATCACAGCATCTGGTGTTCCTCGGAAACCCGGGCACGGGCAAGACCACCGTGGCGCGGCTCCTGGCCGAGATGTACCGCGCGGTCGGTCTACTGCAGAAAGGCCACCTGGTTGAGGTCGACCGTTCGGGCCTGGTGGGGCAGTACGTCGGCGCGACCGCCATCAAGACGGACCGGGTGATCCGGCGTGCGCTGGACGGCGTCCTGTTCATCGATGAGGCCTACGCGCTGGCCCCGGACGACGGCCGGGCGGACTTCGGTCCCGAGACGATCGAGGTCCTGCTCAAGCGGATGGAGGACCACCGCCACCGCCTGGTCGTGATCGTGGCCGGGTACCCGCAGCTGATGGAGTCCTTTCTGCTCTCGAACCCCGGACTGCGCTCCCGATTCGCCCGCGAGATCACGTTCCCCGACTACTCCATCGACGAACTCCAGACGATCTTCCACCAGATGCTGGCCCAACACGAGTACACGCTGGAGCCGGGTGCGGACCAGATGCTGCGCCGCATTTTCACCGGGCTCCACGCGGGCGAGGACTCCGGCAACGCACGGTTCGCCCGCACGCTGTTCGAGCAGGCGCTCAACCGCCAGGCGCTGCGGCTGTCGCTGGACGAGGAACAAAGTCTCGATGCGCTCGATCGTGAGGCCGTCATGACCCTCACCGAGGACGACATCGTCGAGGCCGCGCTGGCCTTGGGCGAGGAGCCGGAGCCGGAACCAACACCGGAACCGGAGCAGTCACGCTGGCGGCGCTGGCTGGCCTGACCGGATCTGCGGCGGCTGTTAGGCGAATGCCGCGTTCGCTGCGGCTGGTCTGCAAGGTCCGGCGGAAGAAACGCTGCAACTCCTACCAGGGCGAGCAGGGCATCGTTGCCCCGAACCTGCTGAACCGGCAGCTTGATGCCGGCGCCCCGACGAAAAGTGGGTGACTGACGTGACCGAATTCAGCGTGGCTGACAGGCCCTAAGTCAGACAGATTGATGCGGCGCTGAAGCGAGTTTGGGCTGCTGAGGCGGCCTTGGAGATGCCCCAGGGCGACATGGACCGGGCCCAGACGGCCCTGAACGACGCCATCGGCGAGGCCCTGTGTACCGGAACGAACCCGGATGCGATCGCCGATGCGGTGAACCTGGCTCCCGCAGGGCGCAGCCTCCCCGCCCGGCAGCTGCCCCGGCAAACCTCCTGACCGGACGGTCCGCGCACCAGCCCCAGGGTCGTCCTATACCCGGCCAAGGTAGGCAAGCTCCAGCGACGCGCACAGGACGCGGATAACCGTGAGTATGTCCGGGCAGGTGCTTCGATGAAGCACCCTTTAAAGGGACATGCCGGCCCTGGTGGAACATGAATTCCATCGCGCTGGCGCCATTCACAGGCATGCGTAGTTCTCGCTCATCTTTGTCGCAGTTTGCGACCGGCTATCGGGCGCCTGCTTCTGACATCATGAGGTGGTGAGACTTGACGCCGTTGGCCCAGCCGACCATGACGCAGGCATTCGGATGTGGCAGGAATACTGTGCCGCTCATCCGGAGGCGGTAGCTGCGTCCCCGGAATACACAATTGAACACTTCGGTGATACGCAGCGGTTAGCTGATGAACTTCTCGCTCATGTTCTCAGCGGAAGGAAACGCGCGACGGCGGAGCTCGTTGCAGACTTCATAGGGCGAGGTGACCAGGTGCCCCGGATCGGGTCCCACTGGATTGCCTGTGATGGGAACGGCACTCCGAGCATCATCATTCGCAGTATTGAACTGCGCATTGGTTCTTTCAATAGTGCTGATGCTGCGTTCGCCCTCGACGAAGGCGAGGACGATTTGAGCCTAGACAGTTGGCAGCGTGAGCACCGCCGCTACTGGACTCGCGTATCAGCAGCCCGAGGGCGTCAATGGGCAGAAACCGACGAAATCGTCTTCGAACGATTCAAGGTGGTCTGGCCACCTCAATATGCAGATTCGGCGCAATAAGATAGCCGCACGTTTGCCCGTAGGGGACCCACAAACGGGACAGTAATGAGCCCTGATGGAACACGAATTCCATCGCGCTGGGGCCATTCACAGGGCATGCATAAGTTCTCGCCCATCTTCGTCGCGGTGTGCGACCGGCATGCGGGACAGTTTGGCTATGGCCTCATGAAACCGAGATCCGCTTCCCGTGACGCACAACCAAGTCCGACCAGATTCTTGCCTGATCGAACTGTGTGGTGTTGTCAGCTCACTTACAGGTGAGTGGTGTTCATACTGCGGCGACCAGGTCCGGGTAGGCCTGCTCGACGGCACGGCGCTGGACATACATGTCCCAGTAGAGTCCAGCGAGAGTATCGGGGTGAACTTTCGGGAACGTGGTGGCAGCCTCGGCGTCACCGGGGAAGGCCTGGTCGGTAAAAGGCTCACCACTGGTGATGAGAGCTCCGATGGTGAGGGTACCTGCGTAGACTCCCGTGCCTTCAAGCTCGCCATTCAAAGAATAGAGATAGTTGCGCATGGCAGCCATGGCCGGCCCGACCCCGCTGAGGAACGGAATCCCAGTTGCGGAGGAAGACCCGTGGGTTACTAAGATCGCGCCGTTGCCACGTTCGATGAGCTCGGGGAGGACCTGACGAACGATTTCTACGGGGGTGAGCAGGAAGAGGCGCATGTATTTTTCCAGAGCTACAGTGTCCAGCTGTGCCGCTGGGACAAACCCTTGGTCCGCTGCACTGGCCGGACCGTACTCAATGACGTCGATACGGCCGAACCGCTTACGGATGCCGGCAATCAGAGCGGGAACCCGTGCAAGGTCAGACAGGTCGGCGGCGAACGGTGCGGCTTCGATGCCCTCGGCCTTCAGCATCTCGGCAAACTCGCGAAGTGGTTCTTGGCGCCGCCCGACAAGGGCCACCCGGAAACCTTCCCGGCCGAAACGGCGGGCCACGGATGCTCCAAGGCCGGGTCCGGCGCCGAAAATGACAATGACGGGTGAGGAGTTGGATGCCACGTATATTCTCCGAAAGTCAGTTCATGCTCACTGTTGTGAGCGCATTAGGTAAAAGTGCGCCAGCATTCGAACTATTCCTAATCTGCCGTACCCACTATTCAGTAAGTACTATGGGAGCATGTCTCGACCAGCAGAAAACCATCCCCGTTTCACTCTGTCACTCCCGGCTGATTGTGCGACCCGTTCTGTACTCGGCCACGTGACGAACAAGTGGGGCACGCTAGTCCTGCTCGCCTTATCGGACGGCACACGACGGTGGAATGAACTCAGGCGCGCCTTGGACGGTGTCAGTGAGAAGATGCTGGCCCAATGCCTGCAAGCCTTGATCTCAGACGGATTTATACTGCGGGACCAAAAGCCCATCATGCCGCCACACGTAGAATACTCACTGACAAAAGTGGGGCGAGAAGTCACGGAACTCCTTGTCCCACTCTTTGAACGTATCGCCCTCCATACCGGGGAACTCACAGAGCTCACCCATCCGGACGGAGACTCCCTAAAGGACGCATCACACCGGTAACTAACCCCCAATTGGATGGTTGCCAATGGCCTCGGTCGCAGTGTCCTCTTCATGCAGGGGAGTAGCCGGTCGGACGATTGGCTAAAGAAAGGGCCGGCCACCACCGGAAGAAACCGGTGAGGACCGGCCCTTGAGGGGGCAGCCGTCAGGTGGCCGGCAGGACGAAGGCTGCGTCGACGGTGATGGTGACTTTGTCGCCAACCAGCACGCCGCCCGCTTCGAGGGCGGCGTTCCAGGTGATGCCGAATTCCTTGCGGGAGATCTGCGCCGTGGCAGAAAAGCCTGCCCGGGTGGAACCAAACGGATCCACGGCCATGCCGCCGAACTCAACATCGGGCACGGACGGTATGCTTGGCCGGCGCGGTTCCCCTCGCCCGCTCTCGGGCCCGTACCGGAGCGCCGGTACGGCGCAAGACCTGTTCCAGCAGGCGCGCCGGCTGTCCGCCGCCGACAAGCCCGCCATGTTGAGGACGGGGCACATCGCGATCGTGGTGGATCCGCCCAGCGCGGCCGTCAGCCCCAGGGCAAAGTCGTCGGCCAGCCATTCGATGAGCACCGGAATGCCCATGGAGGCGTCCGATCGCAGACCGGCGGGCCAGCGCCGGGGCCTAAGTGCAAGATCTGGGAGGGACGCCAGGCCGCATCACGGGTGTTACCCGTCGGTGTAGGCAGCCTGGGAGCCGCCGTCCTGCCCGTTGATGTCACAGATATGTACAGGGTCCCGTCGGCGGCACACGCCTTACCTTGGGTTGGGTCTGGCCGGTTCGGTCCGGGAACAGGGAAAACCTGATGTGCCCCCTGCCACCACTACTTCCGGCGATGAGCGAACTTTCCCTGGGCGAGCCCCCGGCAGCACCGGTGATGGGTGTCTTGGGGACTTGCGCGGCAATAGGACCATCTGATGCCCCTCCTAAAGCTGTGTCAAGACCTCACTGCGGCATCAGCCGGTCGAGTTCATTCCCTCAGCCCGACGTGCTCCAATGCGGCAGGCAGTCAACAGCATCTCAATGGAAGGGGCCGGGGCCCGCAACGAATGTAGTAGTGGAGTCGGTACCCAGAGCCTTGGCAGTAATCGGCTGAAGCTGTCCCAAGTGGGCGGCTTCTCTGAGCATCGCCGAATCACCTTCGGTGATTTCGATTCCGCCGCCAGCTCGACGGCCGCAGCTTCGGCAAGGATTTGGATAACCGACGGATCCTCGCGCTACGAGGAGGAGGGGGAGTTCGAAGCCGCGCGGCGCCGGAGCTGACCGCTGTGATCGCGTACTCGGCCTCCGCGCCGGCGAAGATCATCATGTCGGCTACGACCACCCGGAGTGCGACGTCCAAAGCAACCGGGAACGGGCCGGGGGGCTCCTCTGGAGTGCTGATGTCCATGAGCAAAGCTGGGACGCGGTCAACAACGGCCTGGCGCACTGCAGTATCGCCAGGTGCACCGGCCAGCTCTGCCAAGAGCCCTGCGACCCGGTCCATGGCGCTAATGAGAGTGCCACCGTCTCCTGGGCCGCCGGCCAGCGCGGTCCTTACCAGCATGAGGCAGCTGACTCCCAGCAGGTCGAGGTGATCGGCGCTCTCCTGTTCTTTCACGACCGGTGTGATGCGCGCGCGTCCCGTCAGGGAATGCCGGGCAATCCGGCCGCTGGCACCGCGGGTCATGCTCAACCCGAGCAGAAGCTCGGGCAGTGCCCGCAACCGGCGCAAGGCCTGCTCGCCAGCCTCCTCATCAGCGTGGGCCAAAGCGCGAGCGGTCAGTCGAAGTCCGTCCGCCATGCCGTTCAATGCGGCGGACTCGGCCCGGCGCAGTAGCCGGACGGGCTCGGGCGTAAACAGGATCTGACTGAATACCAGGGCGACGCCGGCACCGATGACAGCGTCGACCATCCGGTCCGGCCCGACCTCACCGTCTGCGACGGCAATCGTGAGGATGGCGGCCGCGGCCGCTTGTGCTACTACGAGCGGTGCGCCACCGACCCCACGAGAGATGATCATCGCCGCGAAGGTAGCGACTGCAAGGCTGCCGAATCCTCCACCCATGAGGAAGAGCGTAGACTCGCCGGCCAGGATCCCGACGACCACCCCCAACAGGAGCTGCAGCGCGTTCAGCCCGCGTGTGCCGAACGGTGCGTTGAGAGCAACGACCGCTGCGATCGGAGCGAAGAAGGGGCCCGGATGATCCCCGATCAACTGAGCAAGCAGCCAGGCGATGGTCGCGGCCACCGCTCGTTGCGCTATCGGCCATGCATCGCTCCACACTCGATGCCATGCGCGACGGCCGGCAGCGGCCAACCGCTCGCTCCACTTATCAGCGACGTCGGTGCTCACGGGTTAACCCCACCAATACTGATCTGGGTCATATTGACGAACTGGACGCGAACGCCCTGCACTTGAGTTCAATAGCACCGTCACACCGAGGGGACGATCACGGTTGGGCGTCTTCGGTTGAGGTGCACAGTTGTCACCTGCAGTCGCTTGGTCATCCCACGATCAGGGACCTCCACGTGGCGCCGCACAGCGCCCAGCTTCACGATCTGGCGGTGGTGCCGGGCCTTGCCCATGTCGACATAATCCCACGGGGGCCGATACCTTAACAACGCACTGGCGGAACGCACACTGCCGCGGCGTCCCTTCTCGCGGCGCTGGCGTAAATCTCAGCCGGCGAACTCGCGGTCCGGGTTCCCGGCCACGTGAACGTCTGGGCTAAAGAGGGATCCGCGAGTGGATCGTCCCCGGGTGCGAGATTCTCCCGTGACGTGCTTGGGAAAGTCTCAGCCGGCGAACTCTCGCGCCGGGTTCCCGGCTACTTGAACGTCTGCGCGAAAGAGGGATCCGGCGAGGGGATCGTCCTCGGGTGCGAGATGCTCTCGTGAGGTGGTTATGAACAGTTGGTTCAGGGCGGGACCGCCGAACGTACAGGCGGTGACTTGGCGGGCGGCAACCTGCACCACTTCGTCGAGGCGGCCCTCGTGGGTATACCGTCGCACCTCTCCCGCACCGTTGATCGCCGCCCACACGGCGCCCTCTGCGTCTACGGTGAGCCCATCGGGGTGTTCGTGGTCGGGCATCGCCACGAAAGTGCGTCGCCGGGTCAGACCCGCGTCACGGTCATAGTCGAAGACGGCAATGCTGTGGGTTGCCGTGTCGTTGTAATAGGCGAGTGACCCGTCCGGACTCCAGTCCAGGCCGTTCGAAATGGTGACTCCGTGCAATACCGGATGAACCGAAAGATCGGGATCCAACCGATAAAGCGCGGCAGCGCCGGGCTGCTGATCGTAGGCCATTGAACCGCAGTAGAAACGGCCGTCGGGATCGCAAGCACCCTCATTCATCCGGATGCCGGTATCGGTCCACACCTCGTCCAAATGTGTGAGTGTTCCATCCGGATTTTCGAGACAGAACCCGCGGTCGACGCCAATCACCGCGCCGCCGCCCTGGCGCGGTCTTACTGCTGCAGCAATCGCGGCCACGTGACGACGTGTTATCTCACCGCCGGTCGTCAAGGACAGGATGTCGCCTGCGAGCATGTCCACCCAGCGCAGACCGCCCCACGAGGTGGACCAAACCGGACCTTCCGCATGGTGGGCGATGGGATCGGTGTGCTGTTCCGCGCGCATGAAATCGGCTCCTCGTCCGCTCTCAGCATGGCTGATCCGGCAACTGCAGCTCTCTCGTCACGTTTATCGCGAAATACTACTCTGTGTCGGCGCCCGCGGGGTATCAGGACGATGTCCGCGGTGCTAAATTGTCTTGCATATTTGGGCCAGCAGTTTCGCATTGATGAGACGGGGTCAAAATTATGGTTCAAACCGGCGATCAAACCCTTCTGATCTTGGGCGCGAGCGGTGACCTGACTGCACGGCTGCTGCTGCCGGGACTGGGCGCGTTGCTGGGCACCGGCCGTGTGAAGCCCCTCCAGCTCATCGGCAGCGCGGGGGCCGATTGGGATGATGAGCGTTGGCGCTCACAGATCAGGGAGTCCTTCGCGGAGGCGGACGCGAGCGGAGAGCAGATGGAAGCGGTCATCAGGAACGCCCGCTATCTCAAGTCTGACGTGACAGACCAGGACCAGTTCCGCGCGTTGCTGGAGGAATGCCGCGGACAGCTGATTCTCTACTTCGCTTTGCCTCCCGCGGTCACCCAGAAGGCGTGTCAGGTGCTGGGCGGCATCGGGGTGCCCGAGGGCACCCGGCTGGTCATGGAGAAGCCGTTCGGCAGCGATGCCGACAGCGCTGCGGCCCTCAACGACCTGGTGACCCGGCTCGTGCCCGAGGACCACGTGCATCGGGTGGATCATTTCGTCGCCATGCCCGCGGTTCTCAATATCCTGGGGGTGCGGTTTGCCAACCGCCTGATCGAGCCCGTACTGAACAGCCAGCACGTCGAGAGCGTGGATGTGGTCTTCGACGAAAGTTTGGCGTTGGAGGGCCGGGCCGGCTTTTATGACAGCACCGGCGCCTTGGAAGACATGATCCAGAGCCACATGCTCGAAGTCATGTCGCTGTTCGCCATGGAGCCCGTACCGACGCTGGAGGCAGAAGACGTGCGCGATGCCAAGGCGCAGGTCCTGCGCGCCACCCGGATCTGGAATGATGACCCGGTCACCTACAGCCGCCGGGCGCGTTACAGCGCGGGCGAGATCGACGGACGCAAGGTGCCTTCCTACGTGGACGAGGAGGGCATTGACAGCTCACGTCAGACCGAGACCTTCGCCGAGATCGTGCTGGCCGTGGACACTTGGCGATGGGCAGGCGTACCGTTCCGGGTGCGCTCGGGCAAGGCCTTGGGCTCGCCGCGCACGGAGGTCACGGTCACCTTCAAGCCACCGCAGCAGGTACCTGCCGGCATGAGCGGACACGCTCACCCAAATCGGCTTCACATCGGCATCCCTTTGAACGCCAATGTGCTTGGCCTCGACGTGAACATCAGCGGCCGTGACGATCCGTTCGGAATTGATCCAGTCACCCTGGCAGGTAACTTCGCTGCCGGCGAGCTGCCGCCCTACGGCGAGGTAATGAAGGGGATTCTGGAGGGTGCGCCGCCGCTCTCCGTGCGGGGCGACATGGCGGTGCAGTGCTGGAAAATTATCGAGCCCGTGCGCAAGGCCTGGCGTGAGAACCAGGTACCGCTGCAGGAGTACGAGGCAGGCAGCACCGGCCCCGGCAGCTGGCCCCTCAACGGACTCCCCGCAGGAAGGACGTGACATGGCGGCCGGCACTGGTGCATCGAGTCCGCTGGACAACATCTCCGGCAAGGGCCTGCGCAAGGTGCGGCGCTGGGGGTTGTGGATCAACCTCGCCACGTTCTTGATCGGCTACGCGACCGGCGTGATCGCCGGGGCGCTGCTGTACATCCGAGGTGACCTCGATCTCGACGAGACCCAGCAGGGCCTCGTTACGAGCATCCTGCTACTCGGTGCAATGGTGGCGGCGATTTTCACGGGCAGGCTGGCGGACCGCTTTGGCCGCAGGACGATACTCGGGGTTGCCGGGGTGCTGTTCGCCGTGGGGTTCGCGGTCTCGGCGCTGGCCACGGGCTTCGTGCTGTTGATGCTGGGCCGGCTGGTCATGGGCCTCGGGGTCGGCATCGCGTCGGCCCTCGTGCCTACATACTTGGGTGAAATTTCCCCGGCTCAGATCCGGGGGAGGATGCTCACGCTCAACCAGCTGCTGCAGACCGTTGGGATGCTCGTCGCCTACGTCGTGAACCTCATCTTTAGCGCCAGCGGTAACTGGCAGGCGATGTTCTGGGTGGGAGCGGTACCGGCAGTCCTGCTCGCGGTGATTGCGGTGCGCCTCCCCGAGTCGCCGGCGTGGCTGATCGCGAGAGGACGAATCGACGCTGCAAAGAAGATGCTCGGGTCAGTCGCCGGTTCCGCCGGTGCCGACGAGGTGATCGAGCGCTACCGCCACGAAGGCGAGCAACGCCGGCAGCAGCGGGAGCGGGATCACAGTCCCGACGAGAAGAAGGGGTGGCGTGCGCTGCTGGCTCCCCGAGTCCGCCCGGCGTTGGTCGTGGCGATCGGGCTTGCCGTTCTGCAGCAGTTCGTCGGGATCAACACGGTGCTCTACTACGCGCCGACGATCATGGAGCAGACGGGTTTGAGTGCCTCGAACTCGATCGTGTACGCGGTCATCATTGGCGTCGTTAACCTGGTGATGACGATCGTTTCCCTGAAATTGATCGACCGCATCGGCCGCCGGCCGTTGCTGCTGGTCTCGCTGATCGGGATGGGCATCTCGGTGGCCGGGTTGGGATTCGCGTTCCTCTCAGGTCTCGGCTCGGTGATCCTGCTCGTGTGCATGCTGGTCTTCGTGTCGTCGTTTGCGGTGGGGATGGGCCCGGTGCTCTGGGTGATCCTGGGGGAAATCTTCCCGTCCCAGCAGCAGGCTGAGGGCTCGGGGGCGGGCTCGGCCGCGAGCTGGCTTTCGAACTTCGTCGTGTCCACGGCTTTCCTGCCGCTGGCCGGGGCGATCGGAACGGGTCTGGTGTTCTTGATTTTCGCCGTCGTGTGCCTGCTCGCGTTGGCGTTCGTATACCGCTACGTGCCCGAGACCAAGGGTCGCGACTTCGAGGAAATCGACAGCGACCTGCAGGCCCGCGCGGGTGGGAAAAAGCCAGACGCCTCCGCAGCATGACCATGCATACCTTTGTTCCAGAGGCTCAGGATGATCACTGACGATCCCGGGAGTAAGAGCGTCAATCTGGTTAAGATTTCGATCCGGCGGCGGACCTGGGTAAGAACGACGCCGACGAGCCGGAAGCTTCTACCAGTAATTCGGACAATGTTCGCGACGACGGTTGCGTCAGCGGGACCCACGGGGATTCCGTTACAGAAAAGGACGGGCGCCGTATTATGTCTTCTTTCTAGTCTGGATCCGGCTTCTGGAATGCAGTTTTCTCGAGGAACCGACCCGTCGCCTTGAACTGCCTTACTGCGGCGACGGAGACCGCGGCGAAGCCTGCACCCATGAGGATGAACACTCCCAAGACCACTCCATGGGAGTTGGCGAGTTGCGTGGCCAGCAAGATCGTAAACCCAGGGATTCGGAGCAGCCCGGAGGCGAGACCTTGTCGCAGTTGGACTGAACGCACCTCGTGCAATAGGTAACTCTTCCGGTACCGGGGGAGTCCGCCCATAGATCTGGTTCCGGATGCTCTTCTGCTCTGGTTTGTCCAGCCAGATGAGGGCAGCGGCCCGCTGCGGCTGTACCATCAGGCACACCTTTTTGTGATAGTAAACGTGCCCTGTAATCATGGTCGCTATTGCCGTGATGCCGCATGCCATAAGCAGATAAGTGCCCCAGGCTTCGCGCGCATTGCCAAGGGAAAGAATCAGCACCAAGAAGGTTATACCGATTAATGCAATAGCCCCGACTGGGAGGTAGACCAGGAAGTAGACCTTGAGTGCTTTGCCGATTCCTTCATCGGTGATCCCGGCAGCAAGCTTTTTCGTCTTGGCCCAACGGACTGCTTTGCTCGCCTCGGCATCAGTCATCTGGACCCCCCCTTCCGGCCGGGATGAGAGCGGGACAGTCGTTGAGGGACAATCACTATGCCGTCGCTTGATCGGGGGAAGGGTGGGACCCGTTGATGATGTGCGCGGTGTTCTGGAGGCCCCTAAGGGGGCCGGCCAGCTCTGCCGGGCCAGAAGTGGTGGCAAGCTCCAGTACCCAGGTCCGGGCTTGCATCCGGAAGATCGCGTCAAAGGCTCTGGGCTCCCTGACCTGGCCGATGCCGGTGACGGGCAGGATGACCACGTCCCCATAGTCGTGACCTGAATTCTTCCAGCGCGGCTGGAAAGCTAACCTCCCAAAGGTCGGAGTGGCCAGGCCGAACTGCCACTTGCTCTCCGGCCGGAGAAAAACCTCCGCTGAGGCCCGAAAATAACCCTCAAACTGGTCTCGAACCTGCAACCTCTGAGTTCGATGCCTTCTAAACCCGAGGCTCAGGGCCCAGGCAAACGCTGCACCAATAAGGGCCCCGATGACAGGCCAGGGGTTTGCTCGTCCAATCCAGACGTAAAGGATGAGGGCCCCGAACAGAATCCAATAGCCGCACCGAAAGGCCAGCGCAATGATTTCGACACGACCTCGCATACCAGTATCCAAGTACAAGCAACCTTGAATAAGGTTGTGGTGAGGCCTCAGGCAGTGCCTTTTCTTCGAACCTCATACATAGTGGCGCGTATTGCTTTCGCAGCACCTTCGTTTCGAGGGGGCAAGGAAAGAGCATACGATAAGCCATCAGAAAGCGGACAAAACGCATCCGGGACAGCGGTCATGGTGCCTTCCTCTTCAGCTGAACACGAGCGGCTGGGCCCGCCTTTACATGAACCGGCGCGGACTCCGGCGATCGTGTTCCGCCGCGTTGCGCCCCGGCTCCTGCGAGGACGACGAGGAAGATACCTCCCACCTGGAACAATGTTGGCATTTGGTGCAGTACGAGCACGCCGAGTAGCACGCCGAGGGCCGGTTCAATGGCCATGAGCGTGCCGAACGCGGTATGGGTCATCCTGCGCAAAGCGAGCATCTCAAGACCGAAGGGCACTACCGGGGCGAGCAGCGCGAGCCCGACCGCGATCGACAGTATCCGCCAGTCGAGGTGCCCGGACACTTGGGGGATTCCGATGAACGCCGTCATGACGGCGGCTACCGGAATCGTAATCGCCAGACCGCTAATTCCGGAGAATCGGTCACCCACACGTTGGGTCAGCAGGATGTATACACCCCAGCCAAGGCCCGCCATCGCGGCGAAGCCGATTCCCGCCCAGTTGAGATCGCCATGCCACGGCTCGGTGAGCAGTACCACCCCGGTCAGGGCGAGAACAGGCCAGACGAGCATGCTCCGGCTCCGGCTGCGGATCGCCGCGACCGTCAGTGGCCCAAGGAACTCGATGGCGACCGCAGTACCCAGCGGGATACGGTCGATCGCCGACAGGAACGCCGTGGTCATCAGCCCGCTCGCTGCCCCGAGCCCAAGGAGCACGGGTACGTCCGGCCGACGGATCTGCCGCAGCGGTGGGCGGGCGATCAGAATGAAAATCAGTGCGCCCATGCTCAGGCGCAGCCACGACGTCCCGGCGGCACCAACCTCGGAAATGAGCCCGACCGACAGCGCGTTGCAGAGCTGGATCAGCAGCATTGCGGTCACCGCCATTGACCACGGCGGGACTCCCGTGCGTGCATCCTGTCCGGTCATGGCGCAGTGACCCTCCGTGCGGCCACCGTTACGTTCGGGCCGGGCTGCCAGGCGCTGGAACCCAAGACCTGGTCACGCACGGTTGGTCTCCGAACGATGTCCCGCCCCGACGCCTGGCTCAAAGACCGTCAGCGTGAACCGAGTCAACCCTTCGCCCGGGTTGGCGTAGGCATGAGGCTCGTCGCCCACGAAAGTCAGAGCATCACCGGGGTTAAGTGTCGAAGTTTCACCGGCCACTGTAACGGCAAGAACCCCGTCGTGCACCTGCAGCAGTTCTCTTGTGCCCTTGGAGTGGGCCTCGCTGGCGTGCTCTTCGCCCGCTTCGAGCGTCCAGTCCCACAATTCGACAACATCGGGTGGCTCCGTGCCAGCGACGAGCAGTCCCCGCCCGCCTGCCGGGCCTCTCCACAGCACCGCACCCTCGCCCGACCTTGTCAACTTCGTCTTTGCCTGCTGTGGAGGTTCCACCAGCGCCGGGAGTCCTACACCTAAGGCGTCACTCAAGCGCAGGAGCGTGCCGATGCTGGGATTGACCGCCCCTTGCTCCACGTTGATAACCATCCGCCGGCTCACTCCAGCGATCTCGGCCAGCCGGTCCAACGTCCACCCACGGCCGGAGCGTTCGTGCCGCACACGGACGCCGATTGCTGCCGCCAACGATTCTGCGTCCAAGCCCATGAGTGCAGAATAATGCACTGTGCAGTGCAAAATCAATGGGGCGGGAACTGCAGGCTGACGTTTCAGCTCGCCGTCATGCCATTGCGGCACATCGAGCTGTGAATTCGAAAGTCGCCAGTAGCTGGGTAAGGCACGGGCCTGTCCGAAGCCTGCCACTTTGGCCGCTTGAGCAGTGTTTGTTCCGAACCAGGGCACGGCCGCGTGTTGCTCTTTAATCCCCTGCTGCTTCTTTTGGGCCATTGAATTTTGGCGTACCCTAGCGGCAACCGGTCCAGCAGCGCAGGCTGGTCCAGCACTGTGCCGGAGGTATTCCCATGCCGGTCGAGTTCATGGCGGAGGTAACCGCCGCTGACCTGATGGCAGCCAGGATGCAGATGGCGCTGTCGCTCGGCTGGCATATCGTCATCGCCTGCTTCGGCGTTGGAATGCCGGCGATCACGCTGCTTGCCGAGTGGCGCGGCCACCGCACCGCAGATCCGAACTACAAGCTGCTCGCCAGGCGATGGGCCCGGGTGATGGGCGTACTCTTTGCCGTGGGGGCCGTCTCCGGAACTATCCTGTCTTTTGAGATGGGCCTTTTGTGGCCTGGCCTCATGGGCGTTTACGGCCAGGTTATTGGGTTGCCTTTCACGCTGGAGGGGATCGCCTTCTTTATCGAGGCTATCTTCCTGGGCATTTACCTCTACGCCTGGGACCGCCTGCCGCCGCGGGTCCACATGCTGACAGCCATCCCCGTGCTGGTCGCCGGTGTAGCCAGCGCGTTTTTCGTCGTGACCGCCAACGCGTGGATGCAGCAACCTACCGGCTTCGACACAGCCAACGGCCGGATCATCGCCGTCGATCCTTGGGCCGCAATGTTCAATCCCGCCACCCCTTCCCAGACGGTGCACATGATCCTGGCGGCATTCATGGTGGCCGGGTTCGGCACGGCGAGCGTCTACGCCTTCTCGATGCTGCGCCGCCGCAACAACAAATACCACCGGCTCGGCTTTCTCATCCCCTTTACCGTCGCCGCGGTGATCACGCCGATCCAAATCGGCGTCGGAGACTGGTCCGCACACTTCGTGGCTGATAACCAACCGGTGAAACTGGCCGCCATGGAAGGCATCTTCCAAACGCAACGAAATGCACCCCTGCATTTGGGCGGGGTAGTCATCGGAGACGAAATGCGGTACGCCGTGGAAATCCCCTCCGGACTGTCCCTGCTGGCCCACTTCGATCCGAATGCCGAGATCATGGGACTCAATGACGTCCCCAAGGACGAACGTCCGCCGGTCAATGTCGTCCACATAGCGTTCCAGCTCATGGTCGGCTCCGGTTTTGCCTTGCTGGCATTGTCGGTCTGGCTGGCTATCGTCTGGAGACGGCACAAGGACATCCCGCGCACCGCCTGGTTCCTCCGGGCAGGAGCACTGTCCGGGTTTCTCGCCGTCCTGGCTTTGGAGGCAGGCTGGGTGGTCACGGAGGTCGGCCGGCAGCCCTGGATAGTTTTCGGCATCCTGCGCACGTCCGATGCCGTCAACCCCGCACCTGGGCTCGTCTACGGCTTCGTCCTGCTGTGCGTGGTCTATCTGCTCCTCACCATCGCCACGCTCTACGTGCTCCGCCGGCTGGCACGGGATAAACCGGTTCCCCTGGCCCCGCAGGAATCCGACGTCACCAACTACAGGATCATGTAGCCATGCCGCTCGCAGAAATCCTGCTACTGGTCATGTGGATTTGCTTGACGGCCTACGCACTCTTCGGAGGGGCAGATTTCGGCGGGGGCTTCTGGGACCTTATCGCCGGTCGGGCTGAAGAAGGCCGGCCCCAGCGCACCCTCATTGAGCATTCCATCGGGCCCATCTGGGAGGCGAACCATGTCTGGTTGATTTTCGTCATCATCCTCACATGGACCGGGATTCCCTCAGTTTTCGCCGCCGTCTCCTCCACCCTGTACATCCCCCTCACCCTGGCGGCACTGGGCATCATCGCGCGGGGTTCGGCCTTCGCCTTCCGCAAAGTCAGCACCGAGCTGTGGCAGCAACGTCTATTCGGAGCCGCCTTTGCCCTTTCATCTGTCTTCACCCCGTTCTTCCTGGGAACTGTGGCTGGAGCTCTTGCCTCGGGTCGTGTTCCGCCCGGCATCGCCGGCGGACATCCGGTCACCAGCTGGATCAATCCGACGTCGATGGCAAGCGGCTTACTGGCCGTAGGAACGACGGCGTACCTGGCGGCGGCATATTTGACCCAAGACGCGAGGCGGCACGGGGACCCGCGCTTGACCGCAGCCTTCCGCAAGCGGGCACTGTGGGCAGGGGCTGGCATGGGCCTGTTCGCGGCAGCAGAACTCCTCGTGCTGAGCGTTGACGCGCCGCGGCTGTTTCACGAACTGGTCGCCGGAACAGCGTTACCGTTCCTGATCGTCTCTTCAGGCTGCGGGATCGCATCCCTCATCCTGCTGATCGGCCGGAAGTTTCTTGCAGTTCGCCTGACTGCCGCCCTGGCAGTGACGGCACTGCTGTGGGGATGGGGCGTAGCCCAGTACCCGGAGATGCTCCCCGGCCTGACATTGTCAGAGGCAGCAGCCACGCAGAGTGTCCTCGCCGCGAACCTGGTGGTGGTGGTCATCGCAGGCATCCTGGTCATCCCGTCCCTGTGGTGGCTCTACGCCCTCTTCCAACGCGACCAGAACCAAGCAGGAAACCGTTTGTCGGAAGAGAACCCATAACAACGAAAGGAACCGCGGTGCGCACAAGGAATCTCGTCATTGTCGTTACCGGAGCCTCCACGGGGATAGGGCGCGCCACGGCCCTTCGCTTTGCCAAGAAGGGCGCGACCGTGGTCCTCGCCGCTCGGCGTGCACCGGTCTTAAAAGGATTAGCGGCCGAATGTGAACGGCTGGGTGGTCATGCCGTTGCCGTCCCGACCGATGTCAGCGATGCGGGGGCTGTACAACGGCTGGCTGACACAGCAGTCAATCGGTTCGGCCGGATAGATGTCTGGATCAATAACGCGGCAGTGACTTTCTTCGCTCCCTTTCTGGATGTGCCCCTCGAGGACTTCCGGAGGGTCCTGGATGTCAACGTCATGGGCTACGTCAACGGCTGCAGGGCAGCATTGAAACAGATGGAGGCCCAAGGGGCGGGCGTCATCGTGAACGTCTCGTCGGTCGTGGGGGAAATTGCCCAGCCCTACACCTCGGCCTACTCAATGTCCAAGGCTGCCATCCGGGCCCTCGGCGTAAGCCTCCGTTCCGAGCTGCGCCTGAGCGGCAGGAACAGGATCAAAATCTGCACGGTGCTCCCGGCCACTATTGATACCCCGTTCTTTCAGCACGGAGCGAACTACACAGGGCGAAAGGCACTGGCCATGCCCCCTGTCTACTCACCCCAAAAGGCCGCCCGCGCCGTCGTCCGCGTTTCACTTTCGCCACGTCCCGAAACGATCATCGGACCGATGGGACGAGCCATGGCTTTGCAGCACAAGTTAACCCCTCGCCTGATGGAAAAGGTAATGGCCGTTCACGTTGACCGCGCGCAGCTCTCCCGCAGCGAGACTGCACCGTTCTCCGCGGGGAACATTTACGAGCCGCTTGCCGTCGGCCCGGCCCCGAGGGCGGAAGGCGGTTGGCACGGCAGGAGACAAACAGCGCTGCGCACGACGACGGCCACCCTTTTGCTTTTTGCCGGGGCCAGGGGATTGGGGCGCGCCCTGTCCCGCCGCTGCGGATGAATGCCGAGACCGGGTGTTTCCGGAGGCCTTGACCGCACGAACGTTATTGGCGTGCAGTGCCGGCGATCTCCTGCAATGCACGCACGTGTGCGTCGAAGGCGTTCCTCCCGGCCGGAGTGAGAGTCACCCAGGTCAGGCGGCGCGCATCGGTGCGCGCGGCCGATGCGGCCTTGGTCAGGCTGACGTATCCGGCTTCAGCGAGGGTCTTCAGGTGCTTCGAGAGCGTGGCGTCCGAGACGTCGATCGTGTCGCGCAGGACAGCGAAGTCCATGTGCTCCACCGGCCGCAGCAGTCCGCAAATCCGCAACCGAGCCGGCGCGTGGATGAGGTCGTCGAACCGGGCCTCAATCATCGGCGCAGCTGATCCAGCGCCGAGCGGTAGGCGATGCCCGCGAACCAAGTGACCAGGCCGAAGGCGGACAGGCTGGTCAGCGACACCGCCCAGCGGGCGCCCAGCGTAACCAAGCCGAGCGAGACCGAGAACAGGACCAGGCAGACCACGAGAATCGCTATCGTGGCTAGTGCGGCGCGCATGCCCATCTTGCGGAACCGGATTCCGGTTTCGCGGCGGACTAAGTGAACAATCACCAGAACTGCGGCCAAGCCCAACCACCCGGACGTCGGGGGGTCGTAGTTCTCCCCGGGGTTGGCCATCGCGGCCGCAGCCACCCACCAGGCCGCCACGCCTCCTAGCGCGGCCAGCAGTGTCTTGGGGACGTGCACGCCGTCGGCCAGGGTCTGACGGTCGAAAGCGAGGTCGCGGAGGCTTGCGGCGGCCTCCTCGGACGAGGGGCGCCCCTCAAGGTTGTTTTCCATACCGGAAAGTCTACGCAGTCACTTTCCGTTCCGGCAAGGGATGTGCAAGCGTCCGCTGAGGATCAGCTCATGGACGGGTGCCTGCGCCGGTTAGCTGCCTGACGTGGGCCGGTCAGAAGAGAAGGATCGGCTTGATCGTGGAGCCGTTGGCTGAGTCCTCAAAGCCCTGGTTGATCTCGGCGAAGGGGTAGGTCTTGACCAGCTTGTCGTAGGGGAACCGTCCCTGCTTCCACAGCTCGATCAGGCGCGGAATGAAGACCTGGTACACCGAGCTGCCTTGGACATTCATTTTGAACGTCCATCCCTTGACCTGGGACTCGCCGATCTCGAGCGGCGCTTCGGTGCCGAAGGTCGTGTTGCCCACGGCCACCAGCGTGCCGCGGAACGCCAGCGCCCGGGCGGCCTGGTTGAGCACCGCGGGCACGGAGGTGGTGTCGACGATGTAGTCCACGCCTTCCCCGCCGGTAATGCGCTTCAGCTCCTCGCCCATGTCCGTTTTGGCGGAGTTGATGGTGTGGGTCGCGCCGAGTTCCAGGGCCATCTCCAGGCGGTTGTCATGCAGATCCACCGCGATCACCGTCGTGCAGCCGGCGATTTTGGCGGCCATGACCGCCGCCGAGCCGACCGCCCCCGCACCGATCACCGCCAGCGACGTTGCCGCCTCAGGCCGTAGATCGTTGAGCACCGCCCCGGCCCCGGTCTGCAACCCGCAGCCCAGCGGGGCGAGCATCTCCAGCGGAACGTCGGGGTCGACCTTGACGACGCAGCGCTCCAGGACGTTCGCGTACGACGAAAAGGACGACTGACCGAAGAAGTGCGAGGCCACGGATTCGCCGTCGGCCGAGAGGGCTGTGCGGCGACCACTGAGATTGATGGCGATGTAGTGCTCGCAGTAGGCCATCTCCCCGCGGCGGCACTGCTTGCAGGTGCCGCACGAGGCCGGCGCCAGCACTACGTGGTCTCCGACGGCGACGCTCGTCACGGCTATTCCCACATCCTCCACAACACCGGCGCCCTCGTGACCGAGCACCGCCGGCCACTGGAGGGGATAGGCACCGTCGCGGGCGGTCGAATCCGTGTGGCAGATCCCGCTGGCGACCATGCGGACCCTCACCTCATCAGGCCGGAGCTCGGCGAGCTCCAACTCTTCCACTGACAGCGGTGCGCCCGTCTCGCGCACGACGGCGGCGGTGACCTTCATGGGTACTCCTCCTTGATCCGGGACCAACACAGGACAGGCCCACGCGATGGCGCGGATACCTATCCCAACCGTCTCATGCCCGCTGGTGAGGCTGCAGTGTTGGCCACCGTGGCCTTTGCCACCCCACCCGCGACCCCCGCCCTACCCAATAAAAGGATTCATCAGTATGCTTTTCATCGATGCTGTGAAGCGAAAGTCCGATGACCGCGGCCCGGTACCGCCGGGCTGTTTCAGGAATCGACATGTTTCGACCACGGGTTGGAACGGATGGCGCCTTGCGCCGGAGACGGAGATTTTGATGAGCAACGACAAGGGACGTACGCCGCTGTCGCCCGAGGAACTCGAATCCCAGTCCGGGACGGCGCTGCCGGACAAGGAAGTCGCCTCCATTCTCGACTTGAATGCCGATCTCGACCTGGCCATCGATGCGGCCGCACCCATCGACCTGGCCGTCGCCGCGAACGCCAATGTCGCAGCCCCCATCGATGCTGCCGCCTCGGCCAACGTCCTCTCGACCGGCTCCACGGCGCAGGCCCTGTCCGACCAGGGCGTCATCATCGACCAGGGCATCACTGCGGACGCGACCGCCGAATCAACTCAGGACAGCACCATCGACCAGGGCAATGACACCGTGGACGACGGCGGGGCAGCGGCTGGCTCCGGTACCGGGACGGCAGCGGCTGCCGGTGGTTCCGGCCTTCCGCAGGAGGGCACCACCGGGCAGCAGGCCACTGAACCGGCACTGCTTCCGGACGGCACGCTGCCCGACGGCACCCTGCCTGGCGCCACCCTGCCCGACACCGGATCGGTCACGGAAGGCCTCGGGTCGACCCTCGACGGGAACCTGCTCAACGTCAACGTCAATCTGGCCGCGGACGCCGATATTGCCGCCCCGATCAACGGTGCTGTGGCCGCCAACGCCAACGTTGCCGCGCCGATCGACGCCGCGGTTGCGGCGAATATCGGCTCGATCGACAGCAATGCCGTCGCGGTGGCGCAGCAGGACGCCATCATCAACCAGCAGATCGACGGTAGCGCCGAGGCCAGCGCCGGCCAGCAGTCCGACCTCGAACAATAGTCCCTGAATGAGCATGGGTCCGGGCCGGCCGCCGGCCATGAGTGACGTGTTGCCCGGCGGCCGGTCGGCTGCACCCCCTTCCCTTGACGTCCCGGCGCTGGCCGACGGCGTGCAGCTCCTCGGACCGGCCCGGGGTTCCGGCTACCGCGAGCCACCGGCCCTGGTCCGGCGCGCGGACGGACAGACGCTCCAGCTCACTTCGCTGCTGTATGCGGTTCTGGAAGGGGTGGACGGCTCCCGCAGCCTTGACCAGATCGCGGACCATGCCGGTGAGAGGTCCGGCAGGCTGATCACTGCCGAAAACGTGCAGACCCTGATCGAAAAGCAGCTGCTGCCGCTGGGCCTGTTGCGGCTGGCAGACGGCTCACAACCCGAAGTCAAAAAGGCCAGCCCGCTGCTGGGTATGCGCTTCCGCTACACGGTCACGGATCCCGGGCTGACCCGGAAGCTGACGGCTCCGTTCGCCGTGCTGTTCCATCCGCTGATTGCCTTGCCCGTGACTTTGGCCTTTTTGGCGGCGTGCTGGTGGGTGCTCATGGTCAAGGGCCTCGGCTCGGCAACACACCAGGCCTTCGCCAGCCCCGGGCTGCTGCTCCTGGTGTTCGCCATCACCATTCTCTCGGCCGGCTTCCACGAGTTCGGCCATGCCGCCGGGGCCCGCCGCGGCGGCGCAACGCCGGGAGCCATGGGCGTCGGCCTGTACCTGATCTGGCCCGCCTTTTACACCGACGTCACAGACTCCTACCGGCTGGGCCGCGGCGGCCGGCTCCGCACGGATCTGGGCGGCCTATACTTCAACGCCATCGTCGTGGTGGGCACGATGGGCGCCTGGTGGCTCACCGGCTTCGACGCGCTGCTGCTGGTGGTGGTGACCCAGATACTGCAGATGGTGCGCCAACTGCTGCCCCTGGTTCGCTTCGACGGCTACCACATCCTCGCCGACGCAACCGGGGTTCCCGACCTGTTCCAACGGATCAAACCCACCCTGCTGGGACTGCTGCCCTGGCGGTGGTCGGACCCCGAACCCAAGCTGCTTAAGCCCTGGGCCAGGGCCGTGGTGACCGTGTGGGTTTTGGTCACGGTTCCGCTGCTCCTGTTCTGCCTTGTCTTGATGGTGGTCTCGCTTCCCCGGGTTGTGGGAACGGCGTGGGCCAGCATCATGGACCAACAACGGCTGCTGGCGGCGGCCGGTTCGGACGGCGATTTCGCCGGCGCGGCCGTGCGTGTCCTGGCCATCACCGCCGTCGCACTTCCCCTTCTGGGCATCGCCTACATCCTGCTGCGCATGGGCCGCCAGCTGGGCACCACGATCTGGGCGAAAACCCGTGGCCGGCCGCTCCGGCGGGTGACCGCCGGGGCTGCGGCCGTCGCCGTTCTCGCCGGCCTGGCCTGGGCCTGGTGGCCCAATGACGGAGCCTACCGCCCGGTGCAGCCCTACGAGCGCGGGACCCTGTTCGATGCCGCAGCTTCCTTCGGCCCGGTCTCCGCAGCGGGACTGACCGAAGGCCGCGCAGGCCAGACCGTGGCGGCGTGGCCGGCCGGCATGGACCTGCCCACAGCGGAGCAGCCGCAACTGGCGATGGTCCTGGTTCCCCGCGAGATCAAGGCCGGCGGTACAAAGAGCACCGCCGCGGACACTGGCAAAGATCCGCAGAACGACGGCGGCTCCGGCTCCACGGTTACTGAGCCTGCCGTTGACTCGCCGCCGGCCTGGGTCTTCCCCTTCGACCGGCCGCTGGCCCCCGCCGAAGACGGAAACCAGGCCCTTGCCGTCAACGTCGAGGACGGGTCCGTGGTCTACGACGTCGCCTTCGCCCTTATCTGGGCGGACGGCGGACCGGTGGACGCCACCAACGAGGCCTACGCCTTCGCTTCCTGCCGGGGCTGTACCGCCGTCGCCGTCGGCTTCCAGGTGGTCCTGATTCTTGGCCAGGCCGACGTCGTGGTTCCGCAGAACCTTTCGGCGGCCGCCAACTACAACTGCGTCGAGTGCCTCACCTACGCCCTCGCCAGCCAGCTGGTCCTCACCCTCGACGGTCCGCTCAGCGACGCAGGCTTGGAGAAACTGTCAACCCTGTGGGAGGAGATCGCAGCCTACGGCCGGTCGCTCGAAGACGTCCCGCTGGACGAGATCCAGGCCCGGCTGAACGACTACAAGATGCGCATTCTCGGCATCCTCGAACATGACGCCGCCCTCGGTGCCCGCAGCGCCGACACAGGCACCGACGCGGCTTTCGAGACAGAGCCGGCCTCCGACACGGGCTCGTCGCCGGAGGCAACACCTCCGGCCGGCACCGGCAGCGGACAGCCACCCGCCCCGGCAGAGACACCCGCCGGTGAACCCGAGCCCGGAACGGCGACGACATCCCCGGCACCGATACCCACCGGCACACCGCAGCCCGAACCAGGCCCCGTGCAGGAGCCTGCCCCTGCGCCCGCTCCGGCTGACGAACCGGCGCCGGCGCCGAGTGGATGACGCTCGGCGGCTACCGCCGGCGCCCCGCGGCGCCTGGGCAGCCCGGCGGCAGGGTCACCGGGTCGCGCCGGCGGGTTCGTCCTCGAGGTCCTCGGGTGCCCCGAGGTCCATCTCGAGCAGCGGCACCACCTTGGACTTGGTGATGAAGCGGTGCGCCAGCCACAACGCGATGAAGACCGGCAACCCGATGTAGGAGGAAACCACCTCCAGGCCCCGTCCGGCAAGCACGGCCTCGTAGTTCTGTCCGGCGATCACCAGGACCAGCAGGGCGAAGGCCAGCAGCGGGCCGATGGGGAACAGGGCGGCCTTGTACGGCAAGTCGCTGACCTTATTGCCCTGGGCCAGAAAGCCGCGCCTGAAGCGGTAGTGGGAGATCGCGATTCCCGCCCAGACGATGAAGCCGCACAGGCCGGACATGTTCAGCAGCCAGGAGTAGGCCGCGCCCTGACCGACGATCGCGGAGAGGAACCCGAAGAGGCCCACCGCCGCGGTAGCCAGCAGCGCCGGAATGGGCACACCGCGCGCATTGGTGCGCCGGAAGATTTTCGGGGCCTTCCCGTCATGGGCCATGGCGTAAAGCATGCGCGTCGAGGCATATAGCCCGGAGTTGCCGGCAGAGAGGATGGCGGTTAGGATCACCGCGTTCATCAGGGCCGCGGCGAAGGCGATCCCCGCGCGCGAGAAGACCAGCGTGAACGGTGATACTGCAACATCGGCCTCGCCGGAGGCCAGCAGACTCGGATCGGTGAACGGGACCAGGCAGCCGATGATGAAGATGGCACCGATGTAGAACAGCATGATGCGCCAGAAGACCGTGCGGATGGCCTTCGGCACTTCGCGGCGCGGGTTCTTGGCTTCACCGGCGGCCACTCCCACCAGCTCGGTACCCTGGAAGGAGAACCCGGCGATCATGAAAACCGCGATAATCGAGACCCATCCTCCGTGGAACACTTCATCGCGGTTCTCCCAGTTGCTCAGGCCCGGGGAATGGTCCCCGAGGATGCCGAAGATCATCAGCACGCCGGCGATCAGGAAGAGCACCACTGCGGCGACCTTGATCAGGGAGAGCCAGAACTCTGACTCTCCGAAGGACTTGGCCGAGAGGGCGTTGAGCCCGGTCAACACCAGCAGAAAGATCCCGGCCCACACCCAGCCGGGGACCCCCGGGAACCAGAAATCCATGATAATTCCGGCGGCGACCAGTTCGGCGGCCACCGTGATGGCCCAGTTAAACCAGTAGTTCCAGCCGATTGCGAACCCGAAGGACGGCGAGACAAAACGGGTGGCAAAGGTCTGGAAGGAGCCTGCCACCGGAATCTTGGCCGACATTTCGCCCAGAGACTGCATCAGCAGGAACACCATCAGCCCGACCAACGCATAGGCGGCCAAGGCTCCGCCGGGACCCGCCTGGGAAATCGTGCCGCCCGAGGCCACGAACAGCCCCGTGCCGATCGCACCCCCGATGGCAATCATCTGCAGGTGGCGGCTGCTCAGTCCGCGCTTGAGTTCGTTGTCGGCCGTGCCCGAGGTGCGGCCTGCAACATCACCCATCGGCCCGCTCAGGCCGGGTTCTTGGGGACCGGGCGCGACAGCCCTATCGTCTGTATGCGTGGGGGAGCTGAGTCCCATTGTGCCTCCGGAAGGTAGCAGCGTCGGTTGAGCTTTCCGGTGGGCCCGCCGGAAAGGACGGTGATCAAGCTAACACGCGCAGAAAAAGAGTCTTGATACAAGGCGAATGTTGCTGGCAAGAACTTCAAAATCTTACGAGTAT
>NZ_JBNHHB010000065.1:0-27716 GCF_059091905.1 Arthrobacter sp. Dra40 | reverse complement strand
GCTTGACGCGGGCTACCTTGCGGAGCGCGGAGTTCGGCTTCTTCGGGGTGGTGGTGTAAACGCGGGTGCAAACGCCGCGCTTCATCGGGCTGCCCTTAAGGGCAGGCGCCTTGGTCTTGTTGACCTTAGGTGAGCGGCCCTTGCGGACCAGCTGGTTAATCGTAGGCACTTTCGTGATCTCCGTTTTTCGTGAGCTTTGCCCCGCCTCACATGCAGGGCCAGGCACTGTCGGTCGTCTTCGCACCCGCTGCCGAATTGAAGCGACCGTAGGCGTGCAAAAGTGTGGCATCCTCCGCGCAAGAACCCCGCGGACCGGAAACAGGCCCCGCCCCGGTTTGATCCGGAACGGCCTTCATCCACTGCCACACAAAACAATCGAAGAAAAGTCTATCAGAGATTGACGGCACCGGAGGACGGGGGTGATCCGGACCGGCCTGCACCGCGATCACTTCCCCATCGCCTGCAGCAGTGCCGCTTCCAGCGGCGCGGCCAGCGTCTTCATGTACGTGCCGCTCACATGGTTCAGATCCCGGTACACCAGGACGTTGCCGATCACCACCGGGCAGGTATCCCGGTCGCAGAAACGGGACGATAGGTCGACCACCTCCGTACGCGGAGCGAGCGCTGCGGCCTCGGCCGTGAGGTCCTTACCGTCCAACCCCTCGCCCCGGGGCTGCCCGCAACCGGACGGATCCTCGTAGTTCGCCGCGGCGCAGTCGCGGGCCAGCGCTCCCTCGCGCGGGCGGGGCGTGTCCTTCAGCGCGTAGACGTCGACGCCGGCGTCGGCGAGCTTGTTCCAGTACTCGGCAAAGCCCGCCACTCCGGGCCGGTGTCCCGTCCCGGAGTCAACGAACGAAGACTCCGCGTAATAGGACGTGAGGACCGCGTCCACCTCGCCGTCGGCCGTCAACCGCTTCAGCGTCTGTTCGTTGGGCGCCTGGCACACGGATTCGCCCTTGGCCTCGATCTTGCGCTGCTCCGCATTGAACGGGCAGGAATTGTGGATGAAGGTGAGCAGCCGCCATCCTTGGCGCTGGGTTATCGGCTCCAAGGCTTTGAACCACTGGCCGGCGTGTGAGTCCCCCACCAGCGCAATGGTGAAGTCCGCGTCGGGGTCCCCGTACGTGCACTCCTTGGTTTGGGCGGCCATCGGCTTGACGGCGCAATCGCCCAGGCCCGACTGGTCGTCTCCGGCCCGGGCCGGATCCGGGACAATCAGCGGAGTCTTGGTGGCGAACACCTGATGCCCGTTTTCCTTGATCGAGGCCACGCCGAACCCCGGCGGCGGTGCGTCCAGCAGCGCGGCAGCTGCCTCGTCGCGCTGCTCCAGGATGCGTTCCTGCTGGTTTCCGGGCACGAACGCCAGCGTGCCGACCAGCGCGGTGCCAGCGGCGCCGGCGGCGAGCGGACGCCAGGCGCTGGCACTGAACCAGCCAAAACGGCGCACCGGCGTCTCCACAAAGTAGTAGCTCAGTGCGGCCAGCCCAAAGGAACCAACCAGCAGCAACGGGCTGGTGGCGGGCCCCGGTTCCCTACCGGCTAGGACGGTGAAGAACACAATCAGGGGCCAGTGCCAAAGGTAAAGCGAGTAGGACACGTTCCCTGTCCATTGGATGGGTGGCCAGTCCACGAGGCGGTGGAGGGACAGCGGGCCGCTGGTCCGTCCGGCGGCGATGACGGCGATGGTGCCCAGCACCGGCAGCAGGGCCGCTGTCCCTGGGAACGGCGTGCTGCCGTTGAAGAGGAACGCCGAGGCCACAATGGCGGCCAGCCCCGCCGCCGCCAAGAGACTGCGCAGGTAGGGCCAGCGCTGCGGGTCGCGGTGCAGCGCAGCCAGCAGTCCGCCCAGCCCCAGTTCCCAGATCCGGGTGGGCGTGATGAAGTACGCGTCCGGGCTGCCGCCCGCCGTCGCCCAGATGCCATACGCCAGCGAGGCAGCGACTACCACGGCAAAGATCGCGGCGGCGGTCCGCTCCACCGTCCACGCCCTGTGACTGGTGGTGCTCCCCCGTCCGCCTGGGCGAATGCCGCGCCGGCTGCGGCGCAGCAGGAAGACGGACAGCAAGACCAGCAGCGGCCAGAGCAGGTAGAACTGCTCCTCCACGGCCAGGGACCAGAAGTGCTGGAGCGGTGAGGGCGTCTCGGTCGCCGCCAGATAATCCACCGACGCGGCGGCCAGGACCCAGTTCTGCACGTAGAAGGTGGACGCGAGGGCCTGCCCGCCAATTCGCTCCCATTGGCTCATCGGCAGCAGCGCCAGTGTCGCTGCCAGCACGACGGCGATGACCAGCAGCGCCGCGGGCAGGATGCGCCGGATACGGGCCGCCCAGAACGAGGGCAGCGAGAGGGTCCCGGTGGCCGCCGCTTCACGCAGCATGTGGCCGGTGATCAGGAATCCGGAAATGACAAAGAAAACGTCCACGCCCACGAAGCCGCCGGGCAGCCAGCGCGGCTCCAGGTGGTAGGCCACCACCAGCAGCACCGCGAGGGCGCGCAGGGCTTGGATTTCCGGCAGAAACTTCCGCCGTGGGGTCACAGGTTCCATCACCGGGCATTCACCCACGCCAAGGTCAACGTCAGTTGACCGCGGGGTAAACGTCCGGGGCTTGACCTACTGCTGCGCGCGCAGGGCGTCGGTGATCTTGGCCGAGGCGGCCCGCAACTTGGGCAGGGCCTCGGCAACCACGGCGTCCACGTCGCGGGTGCCGTCCGCCAGCGAGGCCTGCATGGACATGTTCAGCGCGGCGGCTACGGAGCCGTCCGGATGCAGGACCGGCACCGCCACGGAGCGCAGGCCGATCTCCAACTCCTGGTCCACCAGGGACCAGCCCTGGCTGCGCACCGTGTCCAGCTCGGCCCGCAGTTTCACCGGGTCGGCGATGGTCCGCGGCGTCAGTTGCTTCAGCGTGGTGGAGGCCAAGCGCTCCTCCAGTTCCTCGATCGGCAGGCCGGCCAGCAGCACCCGGCCCATCGAGGTCGCATAGGCCGGGAACCGTGTGCCCACCATGATCCCCACGGTCATGATCCGGCGGGTGTGGATGCGGGCGATGTAGACGATCTCGTCGCCGTCGAGGATCGAGGCGGACGTGGATTCGTGCAGCTCGGCGGAAAGTTCTTCCAGCAACGGCTGCACCAGCTGGGGCAGACTCTGCCCGGCAAGGTAGGAATACCCCAGCTGGAGCACCAATGCGGTGAGCTCGAAGACCCGGCCGTCGGTGCGCACGTACCCCAGGTCCACCAGGGTGTGCAGGAACCGACGCGCCGTGGCGCGGGTCAGGCCGGTCCGTTTGGAGACCTCGCTGAGCGTCATGGTGACGTTGTCGGCGTCGAAAGCCCTGATCACGGTCAGCCCGCGGGCCAGTGACTGGACGAACTGATCGCCAGGCGTTTTGGTCTCGGTCATGGTTCCTTCGAGCTTTACGTGGGCTTTACTCGGTGGGCGGGAGCAGCTTGATGTCCATCTTGGACTGCAGCTCCTCAAGCGTGGTCCCGAAGGTATCGCGCACCCGCACGCCTTCCGGCGTCAGCAGGAAGACCGCGTCATTAGTGTATACGCGGGTGACGCAGCCCACGCCCGTGAGCGGGTAGCTGCATTCGGGCACCAGCTTGGGCGTGCCGTCCTTGGCGAACAGGGACATCATCACGTAGACGTCCTTGGCACCGGTGGCCAGGTCCATCGCGCCGCCGACGGCGGGGATGGCGTCCGGGGCGCCGGTGTGCCAGTTCGCCAGATCGCCGGTGGCCGAGACCTGGAAGGCGCCGAGCACGCAGACGTCCAGATGGCCGCCACGCATCATGGCGAAGGAGTCTGCATGGTGGAAGTAGGACGCCCCCGGCACCTCGGTGACCGGGACCTTGCCCGCATTGATCAGGTCCTGGTCGATCTCGTCGCCGTGCGCTTCCGGGCCCATCCCCAGCATGCCGTTCTCGGTATGCAGCGTGATGTCCTGTTCGGCGGTCAGGTAGTTCGAGACGGACGTCGGCTGGCCGATGCCGAGGTTGACGAAGGAACCGGGCTGGATGTCCTGCGCGACCAGCCTGGCCAGGTCCTCGCGGCTGAGTTTCTCGCTCACTAGTGTGCCTCTCCTTCTGCGGCCTGCGGCGCAATTTCGACGACGGTGTCCACGTAGATGCCCGGCGTCACGATGACCTCGGGATCCAACTGGCCGGTCTCCACGATGCCGGAGACCTGGACGATGCTTTTCTTGGCGGCGGCGGCCATGATCGGACCGAAGTTGCGGGCGGTCTTGCGGTAGACCAGGTTGCCCTTCTTGTCCGAGGTCAGCGCCTTGATCAGTGCCACGTCGCCGTAGATCGGGGACTCGAGCACGTAGCCCTTGCCGTCGATCATGCGGGTTTCCTTGCCCTCGGCCAGCATGGTGCCGTAGCCGGTGGGCGTGAAGAAGCCGCCGATACCGGCGCCGGCGGCACGGATTCGCTCGGCGAGGTTGCCCTGCGGCACCAATTCCAGTTCGATTTCGCCCGCCCGGTAGGCGGTGTCGAAGTGCCAGGAGTCCGACTGGCGCGGGAACGAGCAGATGATCTTCTTGACCCGGCGCTCCTTGATCAGCAGCGCCAAACCGGCGTCGGCCTGGCCCGCGTTGTTGTTCACCACCGTCAGGTCGGTGGCACCGCAGTCCATCAGCGCGTCGATCAGTTCCATCGGCTGGCCGGCGTTGCCGAAGCCGCCGATCAGCACCGTGGCGCCGTCCTGGATGCCGGCCACGGCGTCCCGGGCAGTAGCAGCAAATTTTGCCATGCTGGCTTACCTCCTTTAGTTCTTGGTTGAGTTGACGTTTTCCAGCACCACGGCGAGGCCTTGGCCCACGCCGATGCAGATGGCGGCCACGCCCCAGCGCTCGCCCGATTCCTGCAGCCGGCGTGCCAGCGTGCCGAGGATGCGGATGCCCGAGGCGCCCAGCGGGTGGCCGATGGCCACGGCGCCGCCCCAGGCGTTGACGATGGCGGGATCGATGTCCCAGTTGTCGATGCAGGCCAGCGACTGCGCCGCAAAGGCTTCATTGAGTTCGACGGCGGCGACGTCCGACCAGCTGATGCCCGCCCGGCGGACGGCCTGGTTCGCGGCCTCGACCGGAGCGAAGCCGAAGAACTGCGGCTCCAGGGCGGAGGCGCCGCGGCCGGCGATCCGGGCCAGCGGCTCGGTTCCCAGCAGCCCGGCGGCAGCCTCGCTGCCCAACCAGGCCGCGGACGCGCCGTCGTTCAGCGGCGATGCGTTGCCGGCCGTCACGGTGCCCCCCTCGGGGCCGTCCCCCACGGGACGGAAGACGGTCTTCAGCCCGGCCAGCACATCGGCGGTGCTGGTGGGGCGGATGGATTCGTCGCGGGTCAGGTCGGTGCCCGGAACCTGCACCACCATCGAGTCGTATTTGCCCTCGTTCCAGGCGGCGTCGGCCAGGCGGTGCGAGGCCGCGGCAAACTCGTCCTGCCGCTCCCGGCTGATACCGTGGCGCTCGCGCAGCTGCTCGGTGGCCTCGCCCAGGGACACGGTCCACTCCTCCGGCATCTTCTTGTTCACCAGCCGCCAGCCCAGCGTGGTGGACGCCAGGGTCATGTTGCCCGCCGGGTATGGCTTCTCGGTCTTCGGCATCACCCACGGCGCGCGGCTCATCGACTCGACGCCGCCGATCAGCACCAGGTCACCTTCGCCGGCGTTGATCTGGCGGGAGCCGATGATCGCGGCATCCAGGCTGGAACCGCAGAGCCGGTTCACCGTGGTGCCCGGAATGGAGGTGGGCAGGCCGGCCAGCAGCGTGGCCATCCGCGCGACGTTGCGGTTCTCTTCGCCGGCGCCGTTGGCGTTGCCGAAGATCACCTCGTCGATGCGCTCCGGGTCCAAGCCCGGCGCGCGGGCAACTTCGGCCTTGACCACTTCGGCGGCCAGGTCGTCCGGCCGGACGCCGGCCAGCGCGCCGCCGAACTTGCCGAACGGGGTGCGGACGGCGTCATACAAATATGCCTGGTTCATTCGAGGCTCCTTCGTGGGCGCACTTCTGGCGTGCGCCGTGGGTTACAGCAAACGGCCCGGTCCAGCGCTGTGGCTAGACCGGACCGCTCCATAGACATGATGGGGATCCGCGCAGAAACCTTCCGTGGCGGCTTCATCGATCCCTTGGACAGGGACCCATGATCGTCCACCACATCCTTGGAAGTGTTCGCTTCACGAACGCATGTACGTTATATGAACTATATCGAGGCGCCGTGATCCTCGTCAAGGCTGGCGAAAACGCCCTTGGCCACCTTGAACGCCACGTTGGCATCCGGCACGCCGCAGTAGATCGCGGACTGCAGCACCACTTCCTTGATCTCGTCCCGGGTCATGCCGTTGGTCAACGCCGCGCGGACATGCATGGCGAATTCCTCCCAGTGGCCCTTGGCGATCATGGCGGTCAGCGTGATGGCGCTGCGCGTGGTGCGCGGCAGCCCCTCCCGAGTCCAGATGGTCCCCCATGCGTAGCGGGTGATCAGTTCCTGAAAGTCCTGGGTGAACTCATCGATCGAGCTGTTTGCGCGGTCCACGTGCGCATTGCCCAGGACCTGCCGGCGCACGGCCATGCCCTCGTCGTAGACCTCCTGCTGGGTCTTGGCAGGATCGAAGGTGGGGTTGTCGCTCACGGCGGGTACTCCTTGGGTAGTTTCAGTCAAGAATCCGGCTGCGATCAGGCAGCCAGGAAGAAACCGCGCAGCAGCGCCGCGGTTTCTTCGGGCGCTTCGGCGGGCGCCTGATGGGCGGCGGAATCGACGACGGCCCAGCGGCCCTGATGCACGCCGGCGGCCACTGCCTTGGCGAACTCGGGCGGGCAGACCTCATCCACGCCGCCGGCGATGGCGATCACCGGGGTGGTGATTTCGCCGAGGCGTCCGCGGACGTCGAAGCTGGCCAAGGCCTCGCAGCAGTGCGCGTAGGCGAAGCGGTCGGCGTTCTGCAGTGTGTGTAGCAACCGCGTGGTGCGTTCGGAATGCTTCTCGATGAAGCCCGGCGCGAACCAGCGCTGCGCCGAACCGGCCACCATGGTGGGCGTGCCCGCATTGCGGACGGTCTCCGCGCGCTCCAGCCAAGCGGAGGGCTCGCCGATTTTGGCGGCCGAACACACCACTCCCAGCCCGGCGAAGCGGTCCGGGTAGTCCAGGCCCAGCTGCAGTGCCAGTTCGCCGGCCATCGAGACGCCGGCGAAGTAGACCTTGGCCTGGGCGTCGATGTCACCGGCGGCCGCCAGTTTGTCCAGCATGGCCACCACGCCCTGGGCGAGTTCGGCAATGGTGAACGGTTCGGTCGAGGCCGGGCTGGCCCCGTGGCCGGGCAGATCCACGCCGACTACCTGGAAGTCGGCAAGATGTGGCACGGCGTCGATCCAGAGCGCCTTGGCTCCGGTTCCCAAGCCGGCGCCGGCCAGCAGCACTGGTTTGCCTTTGCCCTCGGACAGCAAGGTGGGGGTGATGTCGGGAACGCTCACGAATGGCTCCATTCTGCATAGTGGGAAATGATCCGGTCGATCAGTTGGCTGCTCTGGCCGGTGTAGCCGGCCGGATCCAGCAATTCGGCCAGCGCCGCGTCGGTCAGGACGTCGGCGGGCACCGCATCGCGCAGCAGCTGCGCCAACGTGCCCTGGTTGGCCAGCGACTGGTTGACCAGAGTCTGGACCTTGGACTTGCCGGCGCCCGGGGATCCGCCGTCCAACAGCGGCGCGACGGTGGCCATGATGCGTTCGCTGACCACCAGCTCACCGGTGATCGCCAGGTTCCGGCGCATCCTCTCCGGATGGACCACCAGGCCCTCGGAAAGTTCGGCCAGCTTGGTAACTGCCCCGCCGGCCAGCCGAAGCAGCTGGCGCAGCGCTTGCCACTCGACGTGCCAGGAACCGTCCGGCCGCTCGTCGATGGCACCGGCAGCCGCGGCCTGGATCTGGGCCAAATGCCCGGGACCGGCCAGTGTGGCACTGCGGATCAGCACGGACAGCACCGGATTCTGTTTCTGCGGCATGGCCGAGGAACCGCCGCGGCCTTCGGCGGCCGGCTCGGAGACTTCGCCCAGCTCGGGCCGGCTGAGCAGCAGCACGTCGTTGGCGACCTTGCCGGCGGCAACCAGCACATCGGCCAGCGCTGCAGCCAGTGCCGTGACCGGCAGCCGGTTGGTTTGCCACGGCGCCACCGGATCGGCCAGCCCCAGCCGTTCGGCGAGGCGGGCCGCCAAAGCCAGAGCACCGCCGTCGTCGTTTGGCGCAGCGCTGCCTGCCGCAGTGCCGGCGGATCCTTCGCTGTCCGCTGCGGGCGGGGCCGCGGGGTTGGCGGGCCGGTTGGCCAGTACGGTCAGCGCGGCCATGGTGCCGGCCGCACCGCCCCACTGAAGGGGCAGTCCGCCGGCCACCTGCTCCAGCCGGACCCCGGCCTGGGCCACGCCGGAGAGCCAGTTGGCGGCCTTGAGCCCGAACGTGGACGGCAGCGAATGCTGGGTCAGCGTCCGGGCCACGGTGATGGTGCCGCGGTGTTCCTCCGCCAGCCGCGCCAGAGCGGCGGCGGCGGACTTCAGGTCGGTGACGATGCCGGGCAGGGTGCGGCGGGCCATCAGCATCACGGCGCTGTCCAGGATGTCCTGGCTGGTGGCACCCTGGTGGATCGCCGAAGCGGCGGCCGGGTTGTGCTTCTTGGTCTCCGCGCGCAGGTCGGCCAGCAGCGGGATGACCGGGTTGCCGCCGCCCTGGGCGCGTTCGGCCAAGGCTGCCGCGTTGTAGAGGTCTGCCCGCGAGGCCTGCTCGACGGCGGGAACGGCGTCCGCCGCCACCCGCCCGGCGTCGGCCAGCACGCGGGTCCATTCGAGCTCCACGTCGAGCATGGCCTGGATGAATTGGTAGTCGCTGGTTAAACGGGATGCTGCTGTCCCGGCCGAAGCCGGAGACAGCAGCCCGAAATCAGCGTGGTCCGCTGGATTCATGGATCCCTAGATCCCCGGGTAGGTCAGGAAGACGGTTTCGCCGTCGCCCTGCAACCGGATGTCGAAGCGCAGGTCGCCGTTCGGCTCGCGCTCGGCGATCAGCGTCTTCCGCCGCTCTTCCGGCAGCGAGGACAGCAGCGGGTCATTCGCCAGCGCCTCGGTGTCCTCCGGCAGGTAGATGCGGGTGAACAGCCGGTTCAGCAGGCCGCGGGCAAAGACCACCATGGAGATGAACGGGGCCTTGCCCTGCGCGGTGGCTCCCGGGTTCACCGTGGTGAAGGTGTAGTGGCCGACGTTGTCCACGGCTACCCGGCCGAAGCCGGTGAAGGTGTGGTCGTCGCGGACCAGCGAACCGGTCTCGCGGGAGATCTCGCCGTGCTCGTCGGCCTGCCAGATCTCCAGCATGGAGTCGGGAATGGGGCTGCCGTTGCCGTCCGTCACCACGCCGTGCAGCCGGATGGATCCGGCGTGCGCGCGGTGGACCAGTTGGCTGTCCTTTTCGTAGGGCAGCGCGAAGCCGTAGAACGGGCCGATGGTCTGGCCCGGGGTAGCTACCAGTTTGGTGGTGGACTCGCTCATCAGTGCTCCTCGCCTTCTTCCATCCAGGTGCGGTTGCTGCCGGAGAGGACGATGTCCCAGCGGTAGCCGGTGTTCCATTCGTGGCTGGTCACCGAGTGATCGTAGGTGGCGACCAGGCGGTCGCGCGCATCCTGGTCGGTGATCGCCTGGTAGATCGGGTCCAGCGGGAACAGCGGGTCGCCCGGGAAGTACATCTGGGTGATCATGCGCTGGGTGAAGTCGGTGCCGAACAGCGAGAAGTGGATGTGCGCCGGACGCCAGGCGTTGTGGTGGTTCTTCCACGGGTACGGGGCCGGCTTGATGGTGGTGAACTTGTATTCGCCGTTGGGCCCGGTGATGCAGCGGCCCACGCCGGTGAAGTTCGGGTCGATCGGTGCGGGGTGCTGGTCGCGCTTGTGCACGTAGCGGCCGGCCGCGTTGGCCTGCCAGATTTCCACCAGCTGGTTGCGCACCGGGCGGCCGTCGCCGTCCAGGACGCGGCCCTGCACCACGATCCGCTCGCCAAGCGGTTCGCCGTTGTGCTGGATGGTCAGGTCCGACTCCAAGATGTGCACGTCCCGCTCGCCGAACGCCGGGCTCCACAGCTCGATCGTCTCCGGGTCCGCGTGGTGCAGGTCCTTGGTGGGATGGCGCAGCAGCGAGGAACGGTAGGGCGCAAAGTCGATGCGCGGCTGCGTTTCCTGGGCCTCTCCGGCTTCCACGCCCTTGCGGTAGGCCTCGTGGAGGTCGGTGATTTCCTGGCTGATCTGGTCCTGTGAATCCGCGGTGGCGGCAGGATCCAGCACGTGGCTGTCGTCAAACGTCTCGGCGTCGAAAGCCTCATCCTGAGCAGTAGCGTCGCTCATCGAGAACTCCTTTCTGTTTTCGGGTCTGGATATTCAGGGTTTCAGCGGCCCGCCTTGGCTTACGCGGCCGGCGGGTGGGTTACTTGTGCGGCCAGCCGGTGTAGGACTCGGCCAGGTACTGCTGGCCGAAGCGGGACCCGGTCACCGTGGCCAGCTCGCCCAGGGCACGCTTGGTTTCGAACGCCGAGGCGTCCTTGCGGGTGTGCAGCATGCTGGTCATCCAGTAGGAGAAGTTCTGCGCCTTCCAGACCCGCTGCAGGGCCAGGTCGGAGTAGCCCTCCAGCAGCGCGTCGTTGCCAGTGGCGTAGAACGAATCGATGGCTTCGAACAGCACCTTGACGTCCGCGAAGGCCAGGTTCAGTCCCTTGGCGCCGGTCGGCGGCACCGTGTGTCCGGCGTCGCCGGCCAGGAACATGCGGCCGTGGGACAGCGGTTCACGGACGAAGGACCGGAACGCCAGCACGGTCTTATCGAAAATCGGGCCCTGCTTCAGCTGGAAGCCGTCCGGGCCGTCCACCCGCTTCTGCAGTTCGGCCCAGATCCGGTCGTCGCTCCAGTCGTTCACGTTCTCGGCCGGATCGCACTGGAAGTACATTCGCTGGACGGTCTCGCTGCGCTGGGAGATCAGCGCGAAGCCGTGCGGGGAGTTGGCGTAGATCAGTTCCGGGGCGCTCTTCGGGGCCTCGGTCAGGATGCCGAACCACGCGAACGGGTACTCGATCTTGTAGTCCTGCTCCCCCTTCACTGCACGGCGGCAGAAACTGCGGGAGCCGTCGGCACCGACCAGGATGTCGCAGTGCACCTCAAAAGCGGTGCCGTCCTTGTCGGTAAAGCGGAACTTGGGCGTGGTGGTCTCCAGGTCAAGCACTTCGGTGACCTCGGCCTCGTAGCGCACGTCACCGCCGTCGCGCTTGCGGGCAGCGGCCAGGTCCACGAAGACCTCGTTCTGCGCATACAGCGTCACCGTTGCGTCCACCAGGTCCTTGAAGTCCAGCGGGTGCGACTCGCCGTTGAAGCGCAGGTCGATGCCCTCATGCTCGTCGCCCTCGGTGAGCACCCTGCCGTCGACGCCGGTGTCGGTGAGCATCTTGACCGAGCCCGCTTCCAGGATGCCGGCGCGGTGCGTGTTGCGGATGGTCTCGTGGTCGCGGGATTCCACCACAAGGTTGTCAATGCCCTGCTTAGCCAGCAGGTGGCTGAGCATGAGACCGGCGGGTCCTCCGCCGACAATGCCGACCTTGGTCTTGATGATGTGCGCCTGCGCCATAAGTAAGTCTCCTGAAGCCATGTGGGTCACGTCTTGATCCAGTGTGACCCGGCCGACAACGCGAATGCGCCCGCGTTCTCAATGAATGAGAATTACGACGACGACGGAGTCCCCGCCCCGAACTCAACCCACTCAGGGCAGCGCCACGCCCATCGCACGGGAGATGCCACGCGCCGCCGTCATCAGCGCAGGGACCACGGCGTTGAAGTTCTCGAACCCCAGCGGCACCACAACGCCGAGCGCGGCAACCGGCCAGCCGGCCGGACCTGCCACCGGGACCGCCACGCCGGTGGTGTCCACGTCGATGCGCCCGTCGAACGCGGCATAACCGCGCTTGCGGATATCGGCCAGGTGCCGGCGCAGGTCGAAGGAGACCGAGTCAGCGGAGGTCACGGCTTCCGGGTGGCGGGAGAGGTAGGCCTCCTGGACATGGTTCGGCGAGTTGGCCAGCAGCACCATTCCCATCGAGGTCCGGTGAACCGGCATGCGGCCGGCAATCTGCGCCTGGTTGACCACCGAGCCGCGGCTGGAGAGCCGCTCGATGACCAGCACTTCGTCATCGCGCAGCACGGCCAGTTGGGTGTGCTGGCGCACCACCGACTGGATGTCCTCCATGAACGGCATCGCGGCCTGCCGGAGGTCCACGGCCGGTGAACTCCGGTTGGCCAGTTCCCACAGCCGAAGCCCCAGCCGGATCTCGCCGGGGCCTTCCTTGGTCAGCAGCCCGTGCCGCGAGAGCTCGTCCACCAGCCGGTACGTCGTCGCCAGCGGGACATCCGCGCGGCGGGACAGCGTGGCAACGTTCATCGCCGGCTTGTCCGGCTCGAACGCAGACAGGATGCGCACCAGCCGGTCCAGCATCGAGTCTCCGGACGGGGAATTGGCCATGTTCCTAGGTTCTCACGCCGGAAGGGACGGCAAGCATGGCCCGCCGGGCATGCAGACCTGCCGCACACCCAGCCCCGCCGCTTTGGCCGGGCCTGGGGCCGTTAAACGCAGGAACCGCTCCTGCTGCCCCGGTAACGGGGAGCAGGAGGCGGTTCCGTGCTTCAGATCAGGGCCCCTTGCCGAGGCGCCCTACTCATCGTTAGCGGTAGTCGTTGCCCAGGTCGTAGTCATCCAGCGGGATGGCGTGGAACTCGGGCGTCATCGAACCGTCGCCGCCGGCGTAGTCGAAGTCGCCGAAGGCGCTGGGGCCGGTGAAGAGGTTGGCCTTGGCTTCCTCCGTCGGCTCCACCGACACCTGGGTGTACCGGTCCAGGCCGGTGCCGGCCGGGATCAGCTTACCGATGATGACGTTCTCCTTCAGGCCGAGCAGCGGGTCGGACTTGCCTTCCATGGCCGCCTGCGTCAGGACGCGGGTGGTCTCCTGGAAGGACGCGGCCGACAGCCACGACTCGGTGGCGAGCGAGGCCTTGGTGATGCCCATCATCTCGTCACGGCCGTTGGCAGGCTGCTTGCCCTCGGAAACCGCCTTGCGGTTCTCCGCCTGGAAGCGGCTGCGTTCCGCGAGCTCGCCCGGCAGCAAGTCGGTTTCGCCCGACTCGATGACGGTGATCCGGCGCAGCATCTGCCGCACGATGACTTCCACGTGCTTGTCGTGGATGCCAACGCCCTGGCTGCGGTACACGCTCTGGACCTCGTCTACCAGGAACTTCTGGGCCTGGCGCGGGCCGAGGATGCGCAGCACCTGCTTCGGGTCCTTGGCACCGGTGACCAGCTGCTGCCCGACCTCCACGTGCTGGCCATCTTCGACCAGCAGTCGAGCACGACGCAGCACGGGGTAGGCGAGCTCTTCCGAGCCGTCATCGGGGGTGACGATGACGCGCATCTGGCGCTCGCCGTCCTCGATGGAAACGCGTCCGGCCACCTCGGCCATCGGCGCGACGCCCTTCGGCGTACGGGCTTCGAAGAGCTCCTGGATACGGGGCAGACCCTGGGTGATGTCTTCCGCGGAGGCAACACCACCGGTGTGGAAGGTACGCATGGTCAGCTGCGTGCCGGGCTCACCGATGGACTGTGCGGCGATGATGCCGACGGCCTCGCCGATGTCCACGGTCTTGCCGGTGGCCAGCGAACGGCCGTAGCAGAGCGCACAGGTACCGACGGCGGACTCACAGGTGAGCACGGAGCGCACCTTGATCTCGGTGATGCCGGCGTCGATCAGTTCCTGGATCAGCACATCTCCGACGTCGGAGCCACCGGCGGCCACCACGGTGCCCTCGGAGTTCACCACATCGGTGGCCAGCGTACGGGCGTACGCGGAGTTCTCCACTTCTTCGTGCCGGCGCAGTTCACCGTTGTGGTCGGGTTCCGCGATGACCGTGGTCAGGCCGCGCTCGGTGCCGCAATCCAGTTCGCGGACAATCACGTCCTGCGAGACGTCCACCAGACGACGGGTCAGGTAACCCGAGTTGGCGGTACGCAGCGCGGTATCGGCCAGACCCTTACGGGCACCGTGCGTAGCGATGAAGTACTCCAGCACCGACAGGCCCTCACGGTAGGAGGACTTGATCGGGCGCGGGATGATCTCGCCCTTCGGGTTGGCCACCAGACCACGGATACCGGCGATCTGGCGGACCTGCAGCCAGTTACCACGGGCACCGGAGGACACCATGCGGTTGATGGTGTTCTCCTTGGTCAGGTTCTTCCGCATCGCGTCGGCGACCTCGTTGGTTGCCTTGTTCCAGATGTCGATCAGTTCCTGGCGCCGTTCGTCGTCGGCAATCAGGCCCTTGCTGTACTGGGACTCGACGCGTGCTGCCTGGGTCTCGTAGCCCTCCATGATGGCGGCCTTCTCGGCCGGGGCTGCGATGTCGGAGATCGCCACGGTAACACCGGAGCGGGTCGCCCAGTAGAAACCGGCGTCCTTGAGGTTGTCCAGCGTTGCCGCGGTGACGACCTTCGGGTAGCGCTCGGCCAGATCGTTCACGATCGCAGAGAGCTGGCCCTTGTCCGCCACGCGCTCAACCCAGGGGTAATCCTCGGGCAGGGTGTCGTTGAAGACGACCTGGCCGAGCGAGGTTTCGATCAGCGCTTCCTGGCCTTCTTCCCAACCTTCCGGTGCCGGCTGGTCCGCGCTCGGCACGAAGCCGGGCACGCGGATCTTGACCACGGAGTTCAGGTGCAGCTCGCCGGCATCGTGGGCCATGATGGCTTCGGCCGGGCTGGCGAAGACACGGCCTTCGCCTTCTGCCCCTTCGCGCTTGGTGGTCAGGTGGTGCAGACCGATGATCATGTCCTGTGAAGGCAGGGTCACCGGACGGCCGTCCGACGGCTTCAGGATGTTGTTCGAGGAGAGCATCAGGATGCGCGCCTCGGCCTGCGCCTCGGGGCTCAGCGGCAGGTGCACGGCCATCTGGTCGCCGTCGAAGTCGGCGTTGAAGGCGGCACAAACCAGCGGGTGCAGCTGCAGCGCCTTGCCTTCAACCAGTTGCGGCTCGAACGCCTGGATGCCCAGGCGGTGCAGGGTTGGTGCACGGTTGAGCAGCACCGGATGTTCGGTGATGATCTCTTCCAGCACGTCCCAGACCTGCGGGCGGAAACGCTCGACCATACGCTTGGCGCTCTTGATGTTCTGCGCGTGGTTGAGGTCAACCAGGCGCTTCATCACGAACGGCTTGAAGAGCTCCAGCGCCATCTGCTTGGGCAGACCACACTGGTGCAGCTTCAACTGCGGACCGACCACGATCACGGAACGGCCGGAGTAGTCAACGCGCTTGCCCAGCAGGTTCTGGCGGAAGCGGCCCTGCTTGCCCTTGAGCATGTCGGAGAGCGACTTCAGCGGACGGTTGCCCGGCCCGGTGACCGGACGACCGCGGCGGCCGTTGTCGAACAGCGAGTCCACAGCTTCCTGCAGCATGCGCTTTTCGTTGTTGACGATGATCTCCGGCGCGCCCAGGTCCAGCAGGCGCTTCAGGCGGTTGTTGCGGTTGATCACGCGGCGGTACAGGTCGTTCAGGTCGGAGGTCGCAAAGCGGCCACCGTCCAGCTGCACCATCGGGCGAAGCTCCGGCGGGATCACCGGAACGGCGTCCAGCACCATGCCCAGCGGCGAGTTGGTGGTGGTCAGGAAAGCGTTAACCACCTTGAGCCGCTTCAGGGCGCGGGTCTTGCGCTGGCCCTTGCCGTTCTTGATGATGTCGCGCAGGGACTCGGCTTCGGCAGCCATGTCGAAGTTCTCAAGACGGTTCTTGATCGCCTCGGCACCCATGGCGCCTTCGAAGTACAGGCCGTAGCGGTCGCGCAGCTCGCGGTACAGGCCCTCGTCGCCTTCAAGATCGGCCACCTTGAGGTTCTTGAAGCGGTCCCACACCATGTCCAGGCGCTCGATCTCGGCGTCGGCGCGCTTGCGCACATTGGCCATCTGGCGGTCGGCGGAGTCGCGGGCCTTCTTCTTCTCGGCGGCCTTGGCGCCTTCGCCTTCCAGGCGGGCCAGTTCGTCCTCGAGGTCCTTGGCGATGGCCGCGATGTCCGAATCGCGGGTATCGCCCAGCTGCTTCTTCTCCAGGTCGTGCTCGGCCTGCAGGTTCGGCAGTTCCTCGTGGCGGCGCTCGTCGTCCACGCTGGTGATCATGTAGGCGGCGAAGTAAATGACCTTTTCCAGGTCCTTCGGCGCCAGGTCGAGCAAGTAGCCAAGGCGGGACGGGACACCCTTGAAGTACCAGATGTGCGTGACCGGGGCGGCCAGCTCGATGTGGCCCATCCGCTCGCGGCGGACCTTGGCCCGAGTGACCTCGACGCCACAGCGCTCACAGATGATGCCCTTGAAGCGCACGCGCTTGTACTTACCGCAGTAGCATTCCCAGTCGCGGGACGGGCCGAAGATCTTCTCGCAGAAGAGGCCGTCCTTCTCAGGCTTCAGGGTGCGGTAGTTAATAGTTTCCGGCTTCTTGACCTCGCCGTAGCTCCAGTCGCGGATGTCGTCCGCGGTGGCAAGGCCGATGCGCATGAGGCCGAAGGAGGATTCGCTGGACATATGGTCCCTGTTCTCTCTTGTTCTCTAAATCTGAAAGTCTGTCGGGTTACGGAAAGAGGAATTGAGCGGCTGGCCGGCCGAAGGGCGCTGGGCACCTTCGGCCGGCCGGCCCGGCCCGGCTAGACCTCTTCGACGGAACTCGGCTCGGCCCGCGAAAGGTCGATACCCAGCTCTTCCGCGGCCCGGAAGACTTCTTCATCCGAGTCACGCATTTCGATCGTGGTGCCGTCCGTGGAGAGCACCTCCACGTTCAGGCACAGCGACTGCATTTCCTTGATCAACACCTTGAAGGATTCGGGAACACCCGGCTCCGGGATGTTCTCGCCCTTGACGATCGCCTCGTAGACCTTGACGCGGCCGTGGATGTCGTCGGACTTGATGGTGAGCAGTTCCTGCAGGGTGTACGCGGCACCGTAGGCCTCCAGGGCCCACACTTCCATTTCGCCGAAGCGCTGGCCACCGAACTGCGCCTTACCGCCCAGCGGCTGCTGGGTGATCATCGAGTACGGGCCGGTGGAGCGCGCGTGGATCTTGTCGTCCACCAGGTGGTGCAGCTTCAGGATGTACATGTAGCCCACGGACACCGGATCCGGGAACGGCTGGCCGGAGCGGCCGTCGAACAGACGCGCCTTGCCGGACGAACCGATCAAGCGGTCGCCGTCGCGTGTCGGAGTGGTCGAATCCAGCAGCCCGGTGATCTCGAACTCGCTGGCACCGTCGAACACCGGGGTCGCCACCGTGGTGGGACCGGTCTGGCGCGGCAGGTTCGGCAGGTTCTTGGCCCAGTCCGGATTGCCTTCGATGTTCCAGCCCTGCTTGGCGGCCCAGCCGAGGTGGATTTCCAGCACCTGGCCCACGTTCATGCGGCCGGGAACGCCCAGCGGGTTCAGCACAACGTCAACCGGCGTGCCGTCTTCCAGGAACGGCATATCCTCGATCGGCAGGATCTTGGAGATGACGCCCTTGTTGCCGTGGCGGCCGGCGAGCTTGTCGCCGTCGGTGATCTTGCGCTTCTGCGCCACGTACACGCGCACCAGCTGGTTCACGCCCGGGGGCAGCTCGTCGTCGTTGTCGCGGTCGAAGATCCGCACACCGATCACGGTGCCGGACTCGCCGTGCGGAACCTTCAGCGAGGTGTCGCGCACTTCGCGGGACTTCTCACCGAAGATCGCGCGCAGTAGGCGCTCTTCCGGAGTCAGCTCGGTCTCGCCCTTCGGGGTTACGCGGCCCACCAGGATGTCGCCGGCGTCGACCTCGGCACCGATGTGGATGATGCCGCGCTCGTCCAGCTGGGAGAGCACTTCCTCGGACACGTTCGGGATGTCGCGGGTGATTTCCTCGGCACCGAGCTTGGTGTCGCGGGCATCAACCTCATGCTCCTCGATGTGGATGGAGGTCAGCACGTCGTCGGAGACCACACGCTGGGAGAGGATGATCGCATCCTCGTAGTTGTGGCCTTCCCAGGACATGAACGCCACCAGCAGGTTCTTGCCCAGCGCCAGTTCACCCTGATCGGTGGACGGACCGTCGGCAATGATGCTGCGGGCTTCCAGCCGCTGGCCCTCGGAAACGAGGACGCGCTGGTTGTAGGCGTTGCCCTGGTTGGAGCGGGCGAACTTCATGATCGGGTACCGGGTCTCGGTACCGTCGTCGTTCAGGGCGGTGACAAGGTCGGCTGAGACCTCGGTGACCACGCCCGGCTTGGCGGCAACCACGGAGTCGCCGGCGTCAACAGCCGCGTAGCGCTCCATGCCGGTGCCCACGATCGGGGCTTCCGAACGCAGCAGCGGCACAGCCTGACGCTGCATGTTGGCGCCCATCAGTGCGCGGTTCGCGTCGTCGTGCTCGAGGAACGGAATCAGGGCCGTCGCGACCGACACCATCTGGCGCGGGGAAACGTCCATGTAGTCGACTTCGTCGCCCGGCACCAACACCGGCTCGCCGCCGCCGCCGCGCTCACGGCAGAGGACCAGGTCCTCTTCGAAGTGCAGCTCCTCGGTGAGCGGAGCATTCGCCTGGGCGATCACGCACTCGATCTCGTCGTCGGCGGTCAGGTAGTCCACCTGGTCGGTGACCTGCCCGTTGACGACCTTGCGGTACGGAGTCTCGATGAAACCGAACGCGTTGATGCGGCCGTAGGAAGCCAGCGAGCCGATCAGACCGATGTTCGGGCCTTCAGGAGTCTCGATCGGGCACATGCGGCCGTAGTGCGAGGGGTGCACGTCACGGACTTCCATGCCTGCACGGTCGCGGGACAGACCGCCCGGGCCCAGCGCGGACAGGCGGCGCTTGTGCGTCAGGCCGGCCAGCGGGTTGTTCTGGTCCATGAACTGCGAGAGCTGCGAGGTACCGAAGAACTCCTTGATCGCAGCCACCACGGGGCGGATGTTGATCAGGGTCTGCGGGGTGATGGCCTCCACGTCCTGGGTGGTCATGCGTTCGCGGACCACGCGTTCCATGCGGGAGAGGCCGGTGCGAACCTGGTTCTCGATCAGCTCGCCGACCGCGCGGATGCGGCGGTTGCCGAAGTGGTCGATGTCGTCGACCTCGACGCGCAGGTCGTGGTCGGCGCCGTCGCGCTTGCCCGGGATGGTGGCTTCGCCGGCGTGCAGGGCCACCAGGAACTTGATCATGGCGACGATGTCGTCATTGTTCAGGACCGAGGCGTCCGGATCAGTCAGCGGCTTGTCGATGCCCAACTTGCGGTTGATCTTGTAGCGGCCGACCTTGGCCAGATCGTAGCGCTTCGGGTTGAAGTACAGGTTGTCCAGCAGGGACTGGGCGGCCTCGACTGTAGGCGGCTCGCCCGGACGGAGCTTGCGGTAGATGTCCAGGAGGGCTTCCTCCTGGGTCTGGGTGGCGTCCTTCTCCAGCGTGGCACGGATCGAGTCGTACTCGCCGAAGTTCTCCAGGATCTGGCCCTCGGTCCAGCCCAGTGCCTTCAGCAGCACGGTCACGGACTGCTTGCGCTTGCGGTCGAGGCGCACGCCGACCTGGTCGCGCTTGTCGATTTCCAGCTCGAACCAGGCGCCACGGGACGGGATGATCTTCGCGGTGAAGATGTCCTTGTCGCTGGTCTTGTCGGCGGTCTTCTCGAAGTAGGCGCCCGGCGAGCGGACCAACTGCGAGACGACAACGCGCTCGGTGCCGTTGATGACGAAGGTGCCCTTGTCGGTCATCAGCGGGAAGTCGCCCATGAACACGGTCTGCTGCTTGATCTCGCCCGTGTTGTTGTTCATGAACTCGGCCTTGACGTACAGCGGCGCGGAGTACGTGGCGTCGCGGTCCTTGCACTCGGCCATGGTGTACTTCGGATCGGCGAACTCCGGCTCGGAGAAGCTCAGGGACATGGTGCCCTGGAAGTCCTCGATCGGGGAGATCTCTTCGAAGATGTCAGCGAGGCCGGAGGTGGTGGCCAGGCCCTGGCGGCCTTCTTCCTGGGCCTTGGCTACGCGCGCCTTCCAGCGCTCGTTGCCGACCAGCCAGTCGAAGCTGTCGGTCTGAAGGGCGAGCAGATTGGGAACGTCAAGAGGTTCGTGAATCTTGGCGAATGAGAGCCGCCGGGTTGCGCCGTCGTTCGACGAGGCATCCAGCAGGCTGTTAGCGGTATCGGTATTAGAGGTGCTCGAGGCGACCAAGAGGGATCCTTCCACAGACCTTCAGGCTTGTCCTGCGCTTCCGCACTGCCGGCACCCCTGGTGAGGTCCGGACACAACCTGGATCCGCTATATGATCCTTGCCCGCCGCACGATCTGCAGTTAAATACAGATAGGGCGTGGCGAAGCCCACCGCTATATGAAGGCCAAAGGTTTTGAGGGAAGACGCAAATACTAAGTGTACGGGACTGCGTCGCGGATTGTCCAGCATGCAGGGCAGGACGAGTTACCCGCTCCCCCGTCATCGGGATCGGAGCGGCACGCGTTGTGCGAAACGCCGCGCGGAGCGTAGTGCAAACCGTCGCTTGCCGCGGTGCAACCGCAGTGCGAAAGACGTCTTCGCGGTTGTCTTCCCCGGGACAACGCCACCAGCATATACCCCGTTGCCAACATTTCCGGATCTTCGCTTCTGGCGAGTTCCGTGACACGGGTAATCTGTGAAGCAGATCATGTCCACCGCAGCAGCCGCCGGCCGCAGTTTCAGGCTCTGGCCGGCGGCGCAGAGAGAGTCAGGTACACCATGGCCCAGAACACCAGCAGCCGCGACGACGTCGTCATCCTGGCCGGCGCGCGCACACCCAACGGACGGTTGAACGGCCAGCTCGCGGCCTTCACCGCCGTCGAGCTCGGGGGCAAGGCCATCGCTGCCGCGTTGGAGCGCGGCGGGGTCTCCGCAGAACAGGTGGACGCGGTCATCATGGGGCACGTCATCCAGGCCGGAGCCGGTCAGAACCCAGCCCGTCAGGCCTCCATCGCCGCGGGATTGGGCTGGAACGTGCCCACCGTGACGATTAACAAGGTGTGCCTCTCCGGGCTGGCGGCTATTACCGACGCCGCCCGGCTGATCCGCTCCGGCGAGGCACGGGTGGTGGTGGCCGGCGGGCAGGAGTCCATGACCAACGGCCCGCACCTGCTCCCGGGTTCCCGCCAGGGCTGGACGTACGGCAGCATGACCGCCCTCGATGCCACGGCCCACGACGGCCTGACGGATGCCTTCGATCACGAGTCCATGGGCGCCTCCACGGAGCGGCGGAACGGCGAACTCGGCATCGGCCGCGAAGCGCAGGACGAAGTGGCTGCTGCCTCCCACCAGCGGGCCGCGGCCGCTGCCGAGAGCGGCGTCTTCGACGACGAGATCGTCGCAGTCAAAGTGCCCCAGCGCAAGGGCGCGGATCTGGTGGTGGATCGCGACGAGGGGGTCCGTCCGCAAACCACGGTGGAGAGCCTTGCGCCGTTGCGCCCCGCCTTTGCCAAGGACGGCACCATCACGGCCGGGAACTCGTCCCCGCTTTCCGACGGCGCCGCTGCCGTGGTGGTGGCCAGCCGAGGTTTCGCGGAGGACAACGGGCTGGACTGGCTAGCCGTCGTCGGCCGCTCCGGGCAGGTTGCCGGGCCGGACACCTCATTGCAGTCCCAGCCCTCCAACGCCATCTCGCAGGCCCTGCAACGGGCCGGGTGGAGCACCGCGGAGCTGGACTTCATCGAAATCAACGAAGCCTTCGGCGCCGTGGCCGTGCAGTCGCTTCAGGACCTGGACTACCCGCTGGAGAAGTGCAACATCCACGGCGGCGCCATCGCCCTGGGCCATCCGATCGGCGCTTCCGGTGCCCGGCTGGCACTGACGGCCGCCCTTGAGCTGCGCCGGCGCGGGACCGGCAGAGCTGCAGTCTCCCTGTGCGGCGGCGGCGGCCAGGGCGAAGCGCTGCTGCTATACCGCGACTAGGTCCGCGGGCCGCGCTTGCGTGCGAGGAAGGGAATTCCCGCCGGGCGGTGAGGGAATACCGGCCGGGCGCCCGGACTTGAACCGGACATGAGCAATGAATCCGATGCCCCCGCACTGCCTGCCGGCCTGCAACGTTTCCTGGCTGGCGCCGAAGAGCACTCGCTCCAGGTGGAGGTGGCCGAGCGTTCCGGCGCCCGGAGCCTGGCCGAGGCGGCGGAGCTGCTGGGCATTGCCGAAGCCGACATCGTCAAGACCCTGGTGGTCAAGCACAAGGACGGCTCGTTCCTGTTCGCCCTGATCCCCGGGGACCGGCAGATCTCCTGGCCCAAGCTGCGGTCTCTGCTGGGCGTCAACAAACTCTCGTTGCCGCACGCCGACGTTGCCTTCGAGGCAACCGGCTACCGGCGCGGCACCATCACCCCGCTGGGCAGCAGCACGGCCTGGCCGGTATTCGCCGACCAGGCCATCCGCGGCCGGCGGATTTCCCTGGGTGCCGGCGAGCACGGCTACTCCGCCTTCGTCGACGCCGATGCGCTCACCTCAGCGCTTGGCGCCACCGTCGCGGATATCTCCGACCCGGCCTGACACGGCTCCCAGGCACCGCCGTCGGCGAGGAACCACGCCGACCACGGCGCCGCCGTCGTCCTCTCCATACAGCACAAAGCCCCGCCGCCCAGTGAGGGCAGCGGGGCTTTGCAGAAGCTGAAGAAGCTTACTTGAGGGTGACGGTAGCGCCGGCAGCCTCGAGAACTTCCTTGGCCTTCTCGGCAGCTTCCTTGGTGGCGCCTTCGAGGACGGCCTTCGGAGCGCTGTCAACCAGGTCCTTGGCTTCCTTGAGGCCCAGGGAGGTCAGGCCGCGGACTTCCTTGATCACTGCGATCTTCTTGTCGCCTGCAGCTTCGAGAACGACGTCGAATTCGGTCTGCTCTTCAGCAGCAGCTTCGCCAGCGCCGCCACCGGCGGGGCCTGCAACAGCAACAGCTGCGGCGGTGACCTCGAAGGTCTCCTCGAACAGCTTGACGAACTCGGAGAGCTCGATGATGGTCAGTTCCTTGAAAGCTTCAATGAGCTCTTCGTTGGTGAGCTTCGCCATGGTTGGCGTCCTTCCTGATAAGTGATGCGGCTGGTGTGTCCGCACCAAGAGTTGGGTTGGTGAAGAGTCTTACTGCTCTTCGGCAGCAGCCTCGGCCGGGGCCTCGGTTGCTTCGGCAGCGGGAGCTTCAGCTTCGGCAGCTTCGGCCGGAGCTTCGGCAGCGGCGCCACCGTTCTCCTCCTGCTTGATGCGCAGCGCATCGAGGGTGCGGGCCAGTGCGGACATCGGAGCCTTGAGGACTCCGGCGACGCGGGCCAGCTGGTGCTCGCGGGATTCGAGAGCGGCCAGTGCAGCAACAGCGGATGCGTCCAGGGCCTTGCCCTCGAAGATACCGGTCTTGATGACGAGCTGCGGGTTGGACTTTGCGAAATCCGTCAGGGACTTGGCGGCTGCAACGGCGTCACCCTTGATGAAGGCGATAGCAGTGGGTCCGGCAAGCTGGCCTTCGAACGCGTCGATGCCGGCTTCCTTGGCTGCAATGCCAGTCAGGGTGTTCTTTACGACCGAGAACTTGGTGTCCTGGCCCAGAGAAACACGCAGCTCCTTGAGCTGTGCAACGGTAAGCCCGCGGTATTCGGTTAGGACTGCAGCGCTGGATTCCTTGAAATCGGTGGTGATTTCTTCAACGGCTGCCACCTTGTTTGGCGTTGCCATAACCCTCCTTCCGGGGAATAGTGCCGGTGGTTCGGGTCGCATGCATAAAAAACGCCCCATGCAGATGCACGGGGCTTCGGTCCCTCACCGGCAGTCCGGTTGCGGGGCAATGCTTCGTTCACCTGCGCAGGCCGTCCCGGGCACGGGACTTTCGGTTGAAAACGTGGAGGATTTCAACGACCGACGGTCTTTGGTTCTTCAAGGGTACGGGATGCTGCCGCCGGACTCCAAATCGACGCACGTCGCCGGCGCCTTGACGGCCCGCTGGATGTTCTGCTCGGTGTCCTGCTGGCGACCCTTCAGACGACGGCGGACTGCTGCGTTTCGGCGGCCTGTTGCCCTTCGCCGGATGCTGCCGGATGGCCGGCCGCACCGCCGTCGAGATCGTCTTGGATCTGGTCCACATGGTCCTCCATGGCCTGGCGGGCAGCTTGCTGGTCTCCGCTTTCGACGGCGGCGAGCACCTTGCGGTGCATTGTCAGCGTGCGGGCGCGGACAGTCGGCGCGGCAAAGGCCTCGCGCCGCGCGTCGGCCAGCACCCGTCCCATCGGCACGAAGACGGCGGCAAAGAGCGTGTTGCCGGACATTTTGAGGATCAGCGTATGGAACAACCGGTCGGCTTCGACGAAGACATCCGCATCGCCCGCCGCATCCGCCGCCGCCATCGAGTCCAGCTCCCGGCGCAGAAGCTCCACATCCTTGTCAGTGCGGCGGGCGGCGGCCAGCGCCGCGGCTCCGGACTCGACCAGGCGCCGCACCTCCAGCAATTGCCTGGACGCAACGGAGTTCCCGGTGCTGTTCGCGGCCGCCCGCACGATTGCCTCGACGGAGGTCCACTCGTCCGGCGGGGTGATGAAGGTGCCGCGGCCCCGCTGCACGCTGATCACGTTGATCGTCCGCAGCATGGTGAGGGCTTCCCGGACGGTGAGCCGGCTGATCTGGTATTCGGCGGCGATATCGGCTTCGGCCGGCAGGGCGTCTCCCGGAGCCAGCCGGCCGGCGACAATTTCCTCCAGCAGCTTCTCCGCCACTGTGTCCACCAGTGTCCTGTGTTCCATGCGCCCGCTCCCGTCACTCCCGGCGCGGATGCCGGTGGCAATGATCTTAACCGCGCACTGAGGTTACTGAGAGGTAGCATTACGGCCGCGCGCCACACGGGCATTTTGACGTCACAGACGGCCGGAGTCCGTGCCGGACGAATGGTCAACCCTTAAACCTGACCACCTTGTCATGACCCCAATGGTCGCGGTAGAAACATCTCCCGCACGGCGTCTTTCGGGCCTACGGCTGGGCGGCGTGCAGCCTCTTTTGCCAGGCGGCCTCGTAGCCGGCCGGAGCAAAGCCAAGGGCATTGTTGATGTCCAGCATGTGGCTGTTCTCCGCCGCGTTCCAGGTGTACAGCCGGCGGCCCTGCGGCCATGCCTCCGCTACGCGCTGCAGGTTGCGGGCCTTGATCCACAGGCCCAAATGGTGGCCGCGGTGGGCGCGCAGCACCAGGGTATCTTCCTGGAACACCACCTCGGGTTGCTCCGGGAACCACTCGAGGACGGTATGGCCCACCAAGTCGCCGGTGGGGACGTGTTGGGCCGTTACCACCAGGCTCCGACCGTTCATGCGCTTGAGGTTCTCCTCCTTGTGGCGCACCCGGGCCGCGTCCCAGGCTTCTTCCTCGTAGTCGAGCTCTCCGAGCGGAACGTCGGTGCTCATCCGCTGGCGGAGGGCAGCGTAGTGGTCCAGGTATTCCGGCGGGCAGATGTTTGTCCACTCCACCAGCCGGTAGCTGCCGCCGGCTTTCGCCCCGGCCGCGGCCAACTGGTCGGCGAGACGGCCTGGGTCGGCGGGTATCGGCATGCTGCTACACCGCTCCACTTGCTCCAGCCGGAAGCCGCTCGCCGTGGCGAACCGGACGGCCGGTGATGCCGCAGGCAATGAGCCGATCCCTGTCTCTGCCTGGACGAGGTTCAGGCCCTCCAGCGCGAAACCGGCAGGGTGCTCGCTCCAGGCCTGCAGCGTGGTCCGCCCCCGGCTGCCGGCCAACGCTTCGGCTTCAGCCAACAGCCGCCGGCCGATCCCCCGGCGGCGGTACTCCGGGTGGACTGCCACAAAAACGTAGCCGTTCTGTTCGTTGTCTTGCAGCGACAGTTCCAGCAGTGCCCGGCCGACGTGCCGGTCGCCGTCCTTGGCAGCCCAGAGATAGGTGGCCGCGTAGTCGTTGGCCCGGGAACCTTCCAGCCGGGCCGCCGGGCTGACCCAGAAATCGTTGTTTCCCCAGATCAGGCACGTGACCAGGTTGGCCAGCTCCGCAGATGCGGTGAAGTCTGCACCCGCTGAGCCGTCGAGTGCCTCCGGGATGGGCAGCGGCGCGATGGTGATCGACCTGGTTGGCATGCCTGCTCCTCAGCCCCGCACAAGTGATTGAGTCTTACCAATCACCCTACGGCATGCGTCCGGCCCGACACCAGAGCCGGCGGTCCCGCCGCTTGGACGGCCAACCTGCACCACGGGAATCACGGCTCTACCGGCACAGGATGGCAGGGCCGGGTGGTCCGGCGTAGGCTGACCGCACACAGGACCGGCCCGATGCCGGATCGGGGCCTGCGCAGGACACCACAGCGGACACACCGATCGGAGACAGCCATGGCCAGCGAAAGCCCTAGCGGCACAGTCGTCGTAGGAGTCGATGGCTCTGAAGCTTCCCTCGAGGCTCTGCGGGAGGCCCAACGCCTGGCCGAGCCGCTCGGCGCGGACCTTGAGGCCATAGCCGTCTGGGAGTTTCCGCAGATGTACGACGGCTATACCGTGATGGGAATTGACGGGTTCAAAGAGCGAGCCGGGCAAATCCTGCAGGAATCCGTGGACAAGGCTCTCGGCCCTGACAACAACGTCCGGACACGCCTGGTGCGGGGAGCCGCCCGGCAGGCCCTGATCGAGGCCAGCAAAGGTGCCCGGATGCTGGTGGTCGGGCGCCGGGGGCATGGCCGCTTCGGCGGCTTGCTGATCGGCTCGGTCAGCTCCGCCTGCGTGGCACACGCACATTGCCCCGTCGTGGTTGTGCACACTCCCGAATCCGACAAGACGAACTGAGGCTCCTCCGGCGGCTGCGGGTTAAACAGCAATCGGCTTGAACGGCAATGGCCGCAGCAGCAATTCGTTAAACGGCAATGGCCGCAGCGTGATGCTGCGGCCATTGCGGCGGACGCCGTTGCCGGCGAACGTGAAGTCCTGACTAGGCCTCCACAGCCACCTTGGTCACGTTCGGGTCCACGGAGATGCCGGGGCCGAAGGTGGTGGCGACGGTTGCCTTCGAGATGTAGCGGCCCTTGGAAGCGGACGGCTTCAGGCGCAGCACCTCTTCCAGTGCGGCGGCGTAGTTCTCCACCAGCTTGTTGGCGTCGAAGGACACCTTGCCGATGATGAAGTGGAGGTTGGCGTGCTTGTCGACGCGGAAGTCGATCTTGCCACCCTTGATGTCGTTGACAGCCTTGGCCACGTCCGGGGTCACCGTACCGGTCTTCGGGTTCGGCATCAGGTTACGCGGACCCAGGACCTTGCCCAGGCGGCCGACCTTGCCCATCAGTTCCGGCGTCGCCACGGCGGCGTCGAAGTCGGTCCAGCCGCCCTGGATCTTCTCGATCAGGTCGTCCGAGCCAACGAAGTCGGCGCCGGCGGCGATTGCGGCCTCAGCCTTGTCGCCGGTGGCGAAGACCAGCACGCGGGCGGTCTTGCCGGTGCCGTGCGGCAGGTTGACCGTGCCGCGGACCATCTGGTCAGCCTTACGCGGGTCAACGCTGAGCCGGAAAGCCACCTCAACGGTCGCGTCGAACTTGGAGGGGTTGGTCTCCTTGGCCAGAGTGATTGCCTCGACCGGGGCGTAAAGCTTGTCCGCCTCGATCTTGGCTACAGCTGCCTCATATGCTTTGCTGCGCTTTGCCATCTGCTTTTTCTCCTTGTGCAGTTGTGGTCTGCGGACCGCG